>DATFAH010000435.1:0-2251 GCA_035254805.1 Caryophanales bacterium
TATCTTTCCAACACGATTAAGCGCTTCCCCATATGCTTTGTCTTTATTTTTATCATAGAGTTGCAGAATAAATTGATTATTTTTAAGGTATAATTCCTCATTTGTACCCGGTACTACTTTCGTTTCCCCTTCACGAATCCATAAAACCTTATCAACATACATTCCGGGAACAAAGCGGAGCATGCCGCCAATTAAGAAAACGATAAGTCCAATGTGGTTTACGTACGGCCCCCACCTTGAGAATCGGCCCTTTTCCGCTAAAATATCACCGTTTTCTTCTCTGACCTCATACCGCCTAGCGAGTAAATGCTCTTTAGCTTTTACAAAAGATTCATCAACATTCTTGCTATTGGTGATCCCAAAAATTCGTTGGCGTTTCAAAAATCCTTCATGCCTCGTTACCCTTTGAGCTTTTAGTGCTTTATATAAAGGAACTGCTCTGTCAAGGCTGCAAATAACGAGTGAAACACCAATCATCGCAATGAGAACCAAATACCACCATGAGCTGTATAAATTATCAAAACCTAGTTGATAATATATTTTACCAACCCAGCCATATTGTGATTGATAATATTCTTTTGCAGGCATTGTAGGCGGAATATAAAGCTCTTGTGGAAAAATGGTTCCGATTGCTGATGCAATTAGCGTAATAACAATTAGCCATACTCCAACTTTCACGGAAGAAAAGAAATTCCAAATTTCATCAATAACAGTTTTTCTATATATTTGTGAACGTCGGGCGCTTCCCTCATAACGCATATCGAGAACAAGTTTTTCCTTTTCTTCCTCTACATGTACATGCCCACATGCTTCACAGAAAACGGTGCCATGTGGGTTCACATGCCCGCATTCGCATTTAACGTCTTTCATTCAAAAAACTCCTTGCGATATTAAGGTTTTATTTGATTCATTAACTCTTTTACCGTTTCTTCCGACATCTGACCAGTATAATATTTTATTACTTTTCCATTTTTATCAATCAGAAATGATGCTGGGAGCGGATTAATACCATATGCAGATTGAACCTGCCCATCTTTATCGATGACAATCGGGAAATCCAGTTTATGGTTCTCTACAAATTTCTCAATAGCAAGTTTTGATTCCCCAACATTTACAGCTAAAACTTGAACTCCTTGGTCTTTAAACTGATGATATTGATTGTTAATATAAGGCATTTCTGTTTCACAAGGCTTACACCATGTTCCCCAGAAATTTAGAAATACTGCTTGTCCTTTATAATCCGCAAGATGATGTTTCTCGCCTTGAAGATCAGTTAAGACAAAATCAGGTGCTTTTTGTCCAATAGTCACTTTTAATTGTTTATCTTTTGTAAAATTGGCGTAAAGCGTATAGGCTATGGCTGCGCCTAATAAGAGTAGAACTGTTGTTCTTGTGATTAAACGCCGTCTTTTCATCAGTAACCCTCCTGTAAAACATCAACCTTAATTCGTTAAAATTATATCATTTTCCAACGCTACCACAGTGATAATAATAGAAAGCAAATGTGACACTTCTATGAATTTTTTTGGATTGACGCAAGCGCTAATGCCCTTATTTGTTTAACTTCATGTGGTGTAAGTTCCCTAGCTTCACCAACTTTTAATCCAGTTAATGTTAATGTTGCATACCGTTCACGTTTTAGCTTTAATACTTGGTGTCCAATTGCTTCAAACATTCTTCTTACTTGGCGGTTTCTGCCTTCATGAATGGTTATTTCAATGATCGCAGTTTGTTTTTTCTTATCTAATGAAAGCATTTTCACTTTTGCAGGTGAAGTCTTGCCATCCTCAAGTTTAATGCCTTTTTCAAGCTTTCTAAGATTTTCCTTTAAGGGAATTCCTTTCGTTTTTGCTACATAAACCTTTTCAATCTCATTTCTTGGATGCATAAGCAAATTTGCAAATTCCCCATCATTTGTCATGAGCAGCAAGCCTGACGTATCATAATCCAGCCGGCCAACAGGATAAATTCTTTCTGGTAAATGAGAAAAAAAATCCGTGACTACTTTTCTTCCTTTATCATCACTTACACTCGAGATGACACCTCTAGGTTTATATAAAAGAAAATACACTGGTACTTCTCGTTCAATTTGAATTTCATTTACTTCGACTCTGTCTGATGAAGTTACCTTTACACCAAGTTGTGTAACGACTTTTCCATTTACTTTAACTTTACCTTCTTTAATTAATTCTTCCGATTTTCGTCGTGACGCAATGCCAGCTTGTGCAATAACCTTTTGTAATCTTTCCAT
>DATFAH010000436.1:0-6446 GCA_035254805.1 Caryophanales bacterium
AAAGGTCAATAGTTATTACTGTTTTTATAGTGTAAATTAATTAAAGTAAAAACCGACCCTTTTCAGGCCGGTTTTATCTTATTTATTTTGTTATCTTAATAATTTCTACTTGCTTTAGATCCACTAGACCTGATTTGTTAATTACTATTCTTTCACCTTCATTAAGATTTGTAAAAACAATCGGCGTTATCGTTGAAGCAGCATGTTTTTTAATATAATCTAGATCGAATTTTAATAGTGGCTGGCCTTTTTCAACACGGTCGGCTTCTGCAATTAATGTTTCAAATCCTTGTCCTTTCAAGTTAACTGTATCGATTCCAACATGTATTAGAATTTCACGACCGTTATCAGATAGGATCCCAATTGCGTGCTTCGTTGGGAATAGATTAACAATTTTACCGGCCACAGGGGAAACAACGGTACCTTCCATTGGAATGATCGCAAAACCATCTCCCATCATTTTTCCCGCAAAAACTTGATCCGGAACTTCAGTAATTGGTATAATTTCACCCTTTAATGGTGAAACAATGATGTCATCGCCATTTAGCTCATTTTGAAGAACTTCTCGATTTGCTTCTTCAATTTGCTGTTCCACACCCTTTTCAGATGCTTTTTCTACGAATTGAGGTGCTCTTCCTTCTATTATATCCTTCATCTGCCCTTTAATTGTTTCGGAACGAGGGCCAAAGATCGCTTGAATGTTATTACCGACTTCAAGGACACCCGCTGCACCTAACTTTTTCAAACGGTTTTTATCCACGTTTTTAATATCATTTACAGATACCCGTAAGCGAGTTATACATGCATCAAGATGGGCAATATTTTGTTTCCCACCCATTGCATCTAAAATGTTTGCTGCAAGGTCACTACCTTGAATGTTTGGTGTCAATACTTCCTCTTCTTCCAGCTCACGACCAGGTGTTTTAAGATTGAATTTGCGAATCGCAAAACGGAAACCAAAGTAATAGATAAGCGCAAATACAATACCTACTGGAATAACTAACCATGCATGTGTTTGTGGGTTAATGACGCCAAATAAGAAATAGTCAATCAATCCACCTGAGAATGTCATCCCAATTTTTACATTTAACAGATGCATTGTCATAAATGATAGACCAGCAAAGATTGCGTGAATACCGAATAATACCGGGGCAACAAAAAGGAACGAGAATTCAATTGGTTCTGTAATACCTGTTAAGAAAGAGGTTAGACCTGCAGATAGCATTAAACCGCCTACCATTGCTTTCTTTTCAGGCTTTGCTTCATGATAAATCGCGAGAGCTGCTGCCGGTAAACCAAACATCATAAATGGATATTTACCTGTTGTAAAGGTTCCAGCTGTTAAATGCTGAACCCCATCTTTAATTTGTTCCATAAAAATCCGTTGGTCACCATGTACAACTGCACCCGCATGGTTGGTATAGTTTCCAAACTCGAACCAGAATGGAGCATAAAAGATATGGTGTAAGCCAAATGGAATTAATGACCGTTCAACAACCCCAAAGATAAAGGCTGATAATGTTAAGTTAGCATCAACCATGTTGGTAGAGAAAGAATTTAGGCCCGTTTGTATCGGTGGCCAAATAATAATCATAATCAACCCCAAAACAACAGAAACTGCTGCTGTAACAATCGGAACAAAACGCTTACCCGCAAAGAAGCCCAAATAGGACGGCAGTTCCATTTTAAAGAAGCGATTATACATAGTAGCAGCAATAACCCCCATAATAATACCGCCAAATACACCCGTTTGTAGTGTCGGGATCCCAAGCACAGATGCATAGCTTTGAGGATGTTTTGTTAAATCATCAGCTGTTATTCCAAGAGCTGTTCCCATTGTTGCATTCATAATCAGGAATCCAACAATCGCAGCAAGTCCGGCAACTCCCTCCCCACCCGCTAGTCCAATCGCTACACCAACAGCGAACAAGAGGGCAAGGTTGCCAAAGATAACACTACCGGCCTGTTCCATAATTTTCGCAACCATCGCAACCCCGTGATTATCTAAAAATGGCGCTAAGTCCAGTAAGGTTGGGTTCTGAAGAGCATTACCTACCGCTAATAAAATACCAGCAGCAGGAAGAATTGCAACCGGTAACATTAAAGCTTTACCGACTTTTTGCAAAACACCAAAAGCATTTTTAAACATAAGGAAAACCTCCTACTATTTTTGGCTCATTAAGCGTTTACATCTCCCAAAAATAAAAAGGCATGAGTAAAAGGTTAACAAAATGAAGCATTTAGGGATAACTTTCCCTAACACTTCATTTTCATTAAACCCTTTTACTCATGCCTGATCGTATCAGTAACACGTAAAAAGTGAATAACTGCTATTTAATTTTCTTCTGAAGGCGTTGCAAATGCATCGTTAAATACACTGCTTCCGCGTCATGTACCTTATTTTTCAAGGTCTGTTGGATCACTTTAATGAGCTTCCATGAGAGATTATAGCATACAGGGTATTCTTCTTTCAATAGAGAAGCAATTTTTTCTGGCTCTTCGACCTTTTCTCCCTTGGTAACCCTTTCAATTGTAAACCGAAGATGCCGAATCAGCCTCATATAATCGATACTTTCTTTATCAATTTGTATTTTCAGTTGGTCCTCAATCATTTCAACCAGTTTGCTCACCAATTGGGAATGCTGATTTACATCCGAAAGATTCTTATTTGTAACCGAGCTATGAATATGCAAGGCGATGAATCCTACTTCTCCTACAGGAAGGGACACCCCTATCTTTCCCTTAATCAATCGGACAACTTCTAAAGCAATTTCATATTCTCGCTGATAAAGCATTTTTGTTTCAATTAAAAATGGGTTTTTTATTTCCATCCCCATTGAAACACGCGAAATGGCAAACATTAAGTGATCTGTTAACGCAACATGGATATGTTCATTCAATGAAGAATGAACACGCTCTTTAATTAGATCTATCGCTGAAATAATAACTTCTAGTAATTCATTCTCTATAAAGGGAAGAAGTTTAATATAGTTGGCTTGTTCCTTTTCATCTTTTAGGACAAAAAGTTTTTCGATTTTGTCGGTATCAATCCATTCTCCACTTTTCCGATTAAAACCAATACCTTTCCCTATAACCACTACTTCTTTATACGATGGATGCTCCACGATCAATACATTGTTGTTAAGGATTTTATCAATTCGCAATTCCGCCATTTGTTCTCCTCTTTTCGACACCATCCCTATAGTATTTTTATGTTATAAAAGTCAAAGCAGGAAGTCAACGACAATATTCGATAATTCCGATTTTAAAGCTATTTCGTTTTAAATTCATAAAAAAAGGAACCAAACCGGTTCCTTTTTACAATATTATCTTAAGATGAAGTACAGCAAGAATATTACAAAGAAGAAATACATGATTGGATTTACTTCTTTAATACGGCCTTTAACAATCATTGTAATTGGGTAGAAGATAAAGCCAACCGCGATACCTGTTGCAATACTGTATGATAATGGCATTGCTATCATCGTTAAGAAAGCTGGAACAGCAATTTCAAAACGAGACCAATCAATTTTACCTAATGAAGAAACCATTAAAACCCCGACAATCACTAAAGCTGGTGCTGTTACAGCAGGTGTGATAACTGCAAGTAACGGAAAGAAGAAAAGTGATAAAAGGAAAAATCCAGCTGTAACCAATGATGCAAAGCCTGTTTTAGCACCGGATGCAACACCAGCAGATGACTCAATATAGGATGTTGTAGTTGATGTACCGAAAACGGCACCAACCATTGTTGCAATAGAGTCAGAAAGTAGGGCTCTTCCGGCATTCGGTAATTTATTATCTTTCATTAGCCCGGCTTGATTTGCCACAGCAACAAGTGTACCTGCATTATCAAAGAAATCAACGAACAAGAAAGTTAAGATAATTCCAATCATACTTGTTGACCAGAAGGAACTATCATTGAAAGATGAGAATACAGCGCCAAATGTTGGTTCAATACTTGGTACTAAAGAAACCACTTTTGTTGGTACATCAATTAAATGAAAGATCATCCCGACAATAGAAGTAACGATCATCCCGAAGAAGACGGCTCCATTAATTCCTTTTGTCATCATGATGACAGTTATTAAAATACCAAAGATTGCGAGTAAAACAGAACCTTTTGTTAAATCTCCCAAACCGACAAGTGTAGCATCATTATTAACAATAATTCCAGCTTCATGCAAGCCAATAAAAGTAATAAATAAACCAATACCAGCTCCAACTGCATGTTTTAAATCAACAGGTATGGCGTTGATGATTTTTTCACGAAGACCTGTAAGTGTTAACAAGAAGAAAAATACCCCAGAGATCAAAACGGCACCTAGTGCATGCTGCCAAGGAATTTTACTTCCTAAAACAACGGTATATGCGAAAAAGGCGTTCAATCCCATTCCTGGCGCTAAAGCAAGTGGATATTTACCGAGAAGACCCATTACGATTGAACCTACAGCAGCAGCAAGTGCTGTTGCTACAAACACTGCTCCGTAATCCATTCTCATAGCATCTGGCAAACCTTTTATACTTGCAAGAGTTAATGTTAGTGGATTGACTGCTAGGATGTATGCCATAGCTAAAAATGTTGTTAAACCGCCGACAAATTCTTGACGATAACTTGTTCCTAGTTCCTCAAAACGGAAATAGTTTTTCATTTCCTTTCCCCCCTATTAAATCTGTATCTTTTATGATGACCAAAAAACGCCCCGGTATCCACCGGAGCGTTGACATAAGGCTTATGTAAAGGGAACGAAATGATGCCCCATTCCACAATAAAACACGCGCCTCGTAGTCAAGCTATTTACGGTAGCTCGGTAGAAACTTCTGGGCCATATTCCCAAGATTATACGAAACAATTTAATTATGATTAGTACTTTTATATCATAACAGCCGCAATCCACTCTGTCAACAAAAAACACGAACGATTTTTCAACGAATTTATCCTTCGTTCGTGTTTTTTATATAAAATTTTATTCCCACTCGATTGTTGCAGGTGGTTTGCTTGTTATATCATAGACCACGCGGTTGACATGCGGTACTTCATTCACAATGCGGGTCGAGATAATTTCAAGAACATCCCAAGGAATTCTTGCCCAGTCAGATGTCATCCCGTCAATAGATGTAACAGCACGGATTCCAATCGTGTAATCGTATGTTCTCATATCACCCATTACTCCAACACTGCGGATATCCGGAAGAACCGTGAAATATTGCCAAATATCGCGATCAAGTCCGGCATTTTTAATTTCTTCACGCAAGATCCAGTCTGATTCCCGAACAATTTCCAGCTTATCTTCTGAAATCGCCCCTAAAACCCGAATCCCTAGTCCTGGACCTGGGAAAGGCTGACGCCAAACGATATCATCCGGAATACCTAATTCTGTTCCAAGTGCACGAACCTCATCTTTAAATAAGGTATTTAATGGCTCAATTAAGGTAAATTGCATATCTTCAGGAAGTCCGCCAACATTATGATGTGATTTGATCGTTTGTGCGGTTGCTGTACCACTCTCAATAATGTCAGTATAAAGAGTACCCTGTGCTAAAAACTCAATTCCCTCAAGCTTTGTTGCTTCATCATCGAACACGTAAATAAATTCATTGCCAATAATTTTGCGTTTTTTCTCTGGGTCTGAAACTCCCTCGAGCTTCGATAAAAAGCGATCCTTCGCATCCACCTTGATGACATTCATATGGAAACCATCGGCAAATGTTTTCATCACACTATCAGCTTCATTTTTACGCAGTAAGCCATGATCAACGAAAATACATGTTAGCTGATCCCCAATTGCTTTATGAATTAACACAGCTACAACGGATGAATCCACCCCGCCGCTAAGGGCACAAAGAACCTTTTTATCGCCAACAGTTTGACGAATTTTTGCAATCTCCACTTCAATGAAGTTTTCCATTGACCAATCTCCTGTGCACTTACATGCTTGAAACACAAAATTTTTAAGTAGGTCGTTTCCATAAACGGAATGACGAACCTCTGGATGGAATTGAACGGCATAAAGTTCTTTTTCCTCATTGCTCATTGCAGCAATGGGACATGACGGATTTGTGCCATCTACGGTAAAACCTTCTGGAGCCTCAACAACAAGATCCCCATGGCTCATCCAAACGACTTGCTCGTTCGGCAGTTCATGGAATAGCTTAGATTGATTTTGGATCGTTAAGTTAGCTTTTCCATATTCACGCTGTTTTGCCTTTTCCACTTTTCCGCCAAAATGCATCGTCATTAATTGCATTCCATAGCAAATTCCTAAAATAGGCAGTCCCATTTCAAAAATACCTTCATCCGAGCGGAAGGAATTTTCATCATAAACACTGTTTGGCCCACCAGAGAAAATAATCCCTTTAGGATTTAGCTTCTTAATTTCCTCTACAGTAATCGTATGGGGATGTAACTCACTATACACGCCAAATTCACGAATACGGCGGGTGAT
>DATFAH010000437.1:0-2221 GCA_035254805.1 Caryophanales bacterium
AAAAAAATTCAATGTGATGATTGTTTCGAATGCGAATCCAATCAGAATTGCTACCCACAAGTTTCTATTGGAAAAATTTTCACAAAAGTTCCCGTGGTATTAGCTGAACTTACCTTACAAGCCAATATAGATACAATCATTACCTTCCCAGAGGAAGTATTAGAGATAAAAGATATAAAGAAGAGATTAAAAATTACTCAATGCCGTCTACTATTACCATCAAATAAATTGTTTATTAAAGGGTTTGTTCGTAAAAATATTCAATATGCTAGCCCTTGTACTGACATTTCAGCCAATTCCGCTACATCTATTTCATCAGATTTACACTCAATGACCGTTGATATTCCATTTAAGTGTATTACAGAAATTACAAAATTCCTTTCAAAACCAGTTATGCCAGAAGTAAATAGCCGTCAAGAGTTTGATTTCTTCGTATCTCAACCTTTACCATCAGGTTTTCCAGAAAAAGATGAATTATTGACTAGCGATCTCTCTGAATTTCATCAAGAAAGTACACAGTTTTACAATGAAATTCCTTTCTGTGAATTGATTTCTAGCAAAATTATTGAATGGGATGAAGCAATTGACAGAAAGCCAATTCCTGATTCATCTTTAATAGGTGAGGAGTATTTTACAAAGATTGAGGAAAAAATGGTTGTTGATTTCACCATAAAAGTTCTCCAAAATCAGCAAGTTCGTGTTTCTTCTACAACAAATGATTTTGACTGTGATTGATTTATTATCTTTTATTTTGGTTTTAAGGCTAATTCTTCTTTTAAGAATCTAACCCCCGATAAAATATGATATAAAGCTAGAAGGAGGAGGTTGGAAAGGATGCTTACTTAAGCAGACCTTCCTTTATGAAATGGAAAATGAGAGGAACGATCATCATGAAATAACTAATTTCCAAAGGAAAACACCTGAAAAATATGACAACATTTATCATGAGTCAATGCTACAAGATTTAAAAAAAGATACAAAAAAAAAGGATCAAGTTGTTACTAGAGTTTATCAAAGTAATTTCAAACCCTCTATTCCCTTAATCATAACACCACCAAAAATTCAAGATATACAGCTATTTCATAATAAGAGGGAAAAGCAAAATAAACCTAATGAAGAAACAAAAAAGCAAATGCATGATCAGACTGAATTAGAATCAAATACAAATGATTTAAATAAGCAATTACAATTAATCGCTGGTGTCCTAAAAAAAGATGATGGAATACTAAAAGAAAAAACTGGCCTATCTTTTTCAAATAAAAAAGAAGAGGCTTTACTTTCTAATGTTTCCCATTGCGATGGCCCTTCTATTAAAGAAGAGTCTTCTTCACAAGAGGATGAATCTTTTCTAAATGATGACTTAGCAAAGAAATTCTCTGCTTTGCTAGAGGAATCCTCAGCAATCGATAATAAGTCTTACTCGCATGAAGAATCATCCTCAAATTACAATGAGTCTTCTTTATTCGAAGAAACTTCTTCAATAGCTGATGATTCATCAGAGGAATCTTCGTCAATTGATGGCGTTTTATGGAACAATACACTTCCTGTTCAAAGTAAATTAGTAAAGCTGCCAGTTTTACTAGCTTTGCTTAATTTTGAAATTGACGTTTTTGATTCTTTTAATTTAGAAGTACCAATATCAAGTGTAACAAAGATTGACTGGAGATTGCATTCGTTTAATTGCCAAGTACTTCTCCCAACACCAAATATATTTCTAACAGGCATCTTAATTGCAGATATTGAGTATGTAAAGGATCATATTTCTAACACACTTCATACCATAAAAATCAGCATCCCATGGGAAAAAATAACAAAGGTTGATTGGATTTACAAACCACATTTACCTAGTTCGAATAATTACGAGTATTTGTTCCATTCAAATAATCACAATGACGTCCAGTATATTCACGAATTTAGTCAACAATTTACAGAAAAAATACACTCAGAATTACAGCGTATTCATTTCTTATGGCATGATAATTTAATTGCAAAGGATGGTAAACAAGAAATTGATATTCAAGGAAAGGTTGAATTATCTATTAATTTACTTCAACCACAATATATAAATTTGACGACAAAAAAAAATTAAACATTTTCATAAGCAAAAAAGGGTGTATCGAAACACCCTTTTTTCAATTAAGAGAAAAATATTTCACCAAGAGTTGGCCCAGCATCATTACGACGTTGTAATTGTGTCAATCTAACTACGAGATCGACGGTC
>DATFAH010000438.1:0-8870 GCA_035254805.1 Caryophanales bacterium
AAATGGCGTCAATAATGGTATCAAAAATGCAAATAAGCACCTAGTCAGCATAGTTACTTTATGTTCAGTACCACATTTCCTACATACAAGTGGTTTATAAGTCCATCGAATAGCCTTTTGTACTTCTTTCCATGTAAATTGATTTCCACAAGTTACACACTTTTGAACGTTCAAGATAACACCTCTTTTTAAAATCATTTCTTCTCATGATCCGTCCATAAAACTTTATAAAACATTGCGGTCTCTACTTCATCGATACCCTTAGGCAGTTCCCCGTTTTTACTTTCAATAGAACTCAAGCTGTTTTTGGTAGTGCCTTGCCACGCTGCTAAATAAACAGGTTTATTTTTTTTTCTAACGTAACTTTTTTGTCTACTAACAAACTAAAAGAAGAAATGGTCATATTATTTTTTGAATAATTCGTTGAAGCCAGTCCAGATGGTATACCCGTTATCAGTTTTAAAGAGTTTCCTTCATTTTCACTCATGTGATATGACTCAATAGTTAGATTCTTATTTGATAACGGTTTTTCTTTTTCTACACCGGCACACGCTGTTAACAACATGGTAAAAATAATAAATAAGAAATAACCTTTAAAATTTCGCATTTTTCGCTTCCTAAATTAATTTATCTTACCCTAATTATGTAAAATTATTCCTATTTCTGCAACAAGATAATCCTTAAATGCAAAAAAGCGCAAATCCATACACTAGAAATGCGCCCAATTGCTGCAACTATTTAAAATCGATGCTCAAAGTTTAAAATATAACCATTTATTGTTAATCCCTTATGAGCATTCAAAAGATGATTAAAGTTATCCTTTACATTAAAATTTGGAAATTCCCACTCTAGTAAATAAGACTTCCATGTTAAAAAATTTTGGTATGAGAAGTATTTATGGTCATGATGTGATCATGCCCACCCCCACTATGATTCTGGTGGATACTTCGGGTACTCTGAAAAATTTGGCGATTATCCAGGTGGACAAGCTGAGTATTTAAGAGTTCTATTCGGAAATTACACACCTTTTCTTATACCTGAAAGCTGCGAACTCGATGACACATCATTATTGTTTCTTTCAAATTTCCTCCCAACCGCTTATTGGAGCGTCGAAAATGCAGGGGTGAAAAAGGGTGACACCGTTATTGTTTTAGGCTGTGGTCCAATTGGGTTAATGGCACAGCAGTTTGCTTGGCAAAAAGGTGCTTGAAATATTAAAAACGGTGTTAGCAGTTTTCTTTAGGGGACTTATTGAAGTATTTCCTAATCATTATATAGAAAAAGGGATAGAAAATTACTTAAGATCATTAATTTGGATTAATTTCACAAACACAATAATCTAAAAAAACTAGATTCCTTTTTTCAGTGATTTAATTTTTCCAAGTTGAATAAATTGGCGATCTCGTGTATTAATTTTTTGAGTTAAAGTTGAATCAGCATACGTATATATACCTTCACCTGATTTTGTACCCAACTTCCCTAGTTTGACCATTTCACGAATTATAACTGGAGCTCTTTTGCTTTTATCTAAATCAGGAGCTACATTGTCGAAAACACTCTGCCAGGTATCAAGTCCACCAAAATCAGCAATCTCAATTGGTCCTGTAAAAGCCCAGCGAAACCCTGGCCCAGCAGTTATAGCCGTATCAATATCTCTTGCACTAGCTATTCCTTGATCTAATAAGTAAAAGGCTTCTCGCATCAAAGCAGTTTGTAAACGGTTCGCAATAAATCCTGATATTTCCTTCTTTAGAAGTATCGGTGACTTATCAATATTCCGAATGAGATTCATCGTTTTTTCAACTACTTCAGGTTTTGTTTGATCATGCTTCACAATTTCAACAAGTGGTACTAAATGAGCAGGATTGAAGAAATGCACAATGATCATTCTATCTGCAATGGATGTCTTCTCTACTAAAAGGGAAATGGGAAACGTTGACGTATTTGAAGCAACAATCGTATTTTGTTTCATAATAGGTTCTAATTTTTGATAAAGATCCCATTTTACCTCAATGATTTCTGGTACAGCTTCAATTATAAAATCAGCTTGACTGATTGCTTCTTTCAAATTAGTAGTAAATGAAATATTGGATAATGCTATTTGCGTTTTTTCCTCACTTAATACTTCTTCTTCAACGAGCAGTGATAAATTATCCTTAATTCTCTCGTTCGCCTTATTTAAAAACTCTTCTTTAACATCATTTAATATGACCGAATAACCATGAGTGGCAAAAGATTGGGCAATACTGCTTCCCATCACACCTGAACCAATGACGGTAATATTTGAAACCATTTGCATTCTCCTCACTTGAAATGCCATGCATTCTTATTTTATTTCATACAATTTACATTTCTCATAAAAACTAGTTTTACCTATTTTTAATAGGTTTGCAGCTTCTAACTTATCTCCTTTTGCCATAGTCAAAGCATGTTGAATTGCTTGTTTTTCCACTTGTGCTAGCATCTCTTTTAATGGTTGTACTGATAAGGAATCCGATTTTGTTAAATTGTTGTTTTTAGAATTTATTGTGTTTATTTCATTTTTTTCAGTCACTTGATCCCGTAAGTATAAAGGTAAGTGGATCATGTTAATCATTTGGCCATCTAGGACATTTATTGACCTCTCGAGGACATTCTCAAGTTCACGGATATTTCCCGGCCAAGAATGCTGCATAAGTTTTTCTATCACTTCATTAGACAATTTAATTCCTTTTCGATAGAATTTCTTTTCTAGTTTTTTCAATAAACTGACTGAAATAAGGGGAATATCTTCTATTCTTTCTCTTAATGGCGGGATTTCTATTTTAATAACATTTAAACGATAATATAAATCCTGCCGAAAATTTCCTTCTTCCACCATTTTTTCTAAATTGCGATGTGTTGCTGCAATGATTCGGACATCAACCGGGATAGACTTTTGCCCTCCTACCAGTTGAACCTCTTTTTCCTGCAAAACTCTTAATAGCTTACTTTGCATAGAAAGTGGCATGTCCCCTATTTCATCTAAGAAGAGGGTTCCATTATTTGCTGTTTCAAATTGCCCTTTTTTACCGCCTTTTTTAGCTCCTGTAAAAGCCCCATCCTCATATCCAAATAATTCTGATTCCAATAAATGCTCAGGAATAGATGAGCAATTTATCGCAACAAATGGAAGAGATGAACGCATGCTATTATTGTGAATGGCATGGGCAAACAATTCCTTCCCAGTCCCTGACTCCCCTATTAGCAACACAGAAGAATTGTTTTCAGAAATTCTTTCAGCAAGTTTTTTAGCAGAGAGAAACGTATGACTATTTCCAATTAAGGCATTAAAACTATATTTGCTTTTCAAAGAATCGTGTACCTTATTTTTATAGTATTTCAGTTCTTCCACAAGTTGCTGGATTTTACTTTTATAAATTCGCCATTCTTCAGCACTTCGAAACATCACAGTGCCAAAGGCGCCCACTACTTCTCCATTCTCAAAAAGAGGATAGCGATTTGCAATCATTTCACTCCCGTTCATAAGTTGAAGTGCTGCGATCTCTTTTTGACCTGTTTTGCAGATAATATGCATACGGGTATTTTCAATGATATTTTGAACTGGCTGTCCAATTGCCTCGTCAACTGTCGTGCCTAAAAATTCACAATAAGCTTTATTTATATAAAGGATAATTCCTTCTCTATCGACAATTACAATTCGCTCACCTAATAGATTAATAATTTGTTTACTCCAATTATAGGGAATGTCATCAAATTTTGAATACATTTTCTCCCCACCTAACTATGTTTGTTATGTTAATTATAACAAAAACAAACTGATATTTTCGAAAATTGGAATTACCTTCAAAAAATAGGATAATCCTATCCAAAAATCAGAATAGAATTATCCATTGATCATTATTGAGCAGTGTAGCCACCGTCGAGAATAACTGCTTGCCCTGTAATCCCTTTTCCTTTATTACTTGCTAAAAAAACAGCATAGTCGGCAATTTCCGTTACGGATAAAAGTCTTTTTAATGGAACAAGAGGTAAAAGAACTTCTTCAATAACACTGTCCAGACTGACATTTCTTGTTGTAGCCAAATCTTTTAGCTGGTTTCTAACTAAAGGGGTATCAACATATCCAGGACACAAGGCATTAACTGTAATACCATTTGCTGCTCCTTCCAATGCTGCAACCTTTGTCAAACCAATAACCCCATGCTTTGCACTATTGTAGGCAGCCTTTCCAGCAAAACCAATAACCCCATTGATAGAGGCCATGTTAATAATTCTACCAAAGCCTTGTTTCTTCATAATTGGGAATACATTTTTAATCCCAATAAATGGCGCTGTTAACATGATTTTTACTAGTAATTCAAATTTTTCAGTAGGAAATTCCTCAATTGGTGAAACATATTGCATTCCAGCATTATTCACTAAAATATCAAGACTTCCAAATGTTTTATAAGCTGACTCAATACTATTCTTAAAAGCTTCCTCATTCGTAACATCACAAGGCGCAGATAGCGCAACAAACCCTTGTTCATGTAGTTCCGCTGCAACTTGCTCACATTTCTCTGCATTTAAGTCTGATATAACCACCTTTGCTCCTTCTTGAGCAAAAGTTTTCGCAATTTCCAAACCAATTCCACTTGCTGCCCCTGTAATAAATGCTGTTTTTCCATCAAGTGTTTTATTCATCTTGTACATCTCCATCTTTTTATTCTTTTTAACAACTCTTTATACGGGTTGTTTTATACAATTCCAAATAGTGTATAAAGACCAATTACAACAAAAACAGCTATCGTTTTTATGATCGTGACTGCAAAAATATCCCTATATGATTGTTTGTGGGTTAATCCAGTAACCGCTAGCAAAGTAATAACAGCTCCGTTATGTGGAAGTGTGTCCATTCCACCCGACGCCATAGCAACAACACGGTGCATAACTTCTGGCGGGATATTAGCAGCTGCAATCGCCTGATTATATTTATCTGACATTGCACCTAATGCTATTCCCATTCCACCTGATGCAGATCCTGTCATACCAGCAAGTGAGCTTGTGGTGACAGCACCATTAACAAGTGGATTAGTAAAAGTGCTTGAAATCCCATCACTGATTTTTGAAAACCCTGGTAATGAGGATATAATTCCCCCAAATCCATATTCAGAACCTGTATTCATTGTTGCTAGTAAAGCCCCGCCAATACTTAAATTCAATCCATCTTTAAAATTTAATGATACTCGCTTCCAGTCAAAAGCAATCGATGTAATAATACCCACTACTAATGCTAATTCAATTGCCCAAACAGCAGCACTGGCTGCAACATCTACTGAATACGCTTTCAAACCAATTGCTGAAAAATCAAACCCATTTGGATACCACTTTGGAATATACGTAATAAAAAGTTTATTTGTAATACCAACAAGAACTAGAGGTATAAAAGCTAGAATCTGTCTGGCAACTGATTGCTGTGATGTTAAATCAGGGACAGCCATATTTTCATTAAGCTTGTATTCTTCTAAAGCAGCAGCATTTTCTGACCCGAATCCATAATAGCCTTCGCCTGCTTTTTCTGCTTTTTTTCTTCTCATTTCTAGGTATAATAGTCCAACGGTTAAAACAAAAATAGCGCCGATAATACCAAGTGTTGGTGCAGCATAAATATCTGTTTTGAAAAAAGCAATTGGAATAACGTTTTGAATTTGTGGTGTTCCTGGTAATGCATCCATTGTAAAGGTAAATGAACCTAGCGCAATCGTACCTGGAATAAGTCTTTTAGGAATATCCGCTTGCCTAAACATTTGGGCAGCAAATGGATAAATAGCGAAAACGGCAACGAATAAACTTACACCGCTATATGTTAGAATGGCGCCTAATACAACAATTGTTAACATTGCTCTCTTTGCCCCAAGGACTTTAACAATAGTCTTTGCAATCGATTCTGCGATTCCTGACATTTCAACGACTTTACCAAAAATAGCACCTAGCAAAAAGACAGGGAAATATGATTTAATAAATCCAACCATCTTTTCCATGAACACACCTGAAAAAAACGGTAAGGCATGACTTGGGGCAATAAGTATCACCGCTAAAAGTGCACAAATTGGTGCAAATAGGATAACGGAATATCCTTTGTAAGCAACAAACATTAAAAGCCCGAGTGACAGCAAAATAACAAATAGCTCCATTTAGATCCCCCTTTAATTTTCTATAAAATTTTAGTAAGTCTATTAATTTAGCGATTATTATGTCTATTTTTCATATTCTGATAATTTATCCCAAACCTTAACCCATAAAAATATTTTTTTACTGAATAAGGAATTGTTCTTGAAGAGACTAAGACTCATTTTTCCATCTCAACAATAGTAGCAATACCTTGTCCACCGCCGATACATAGGGTAGCCAAACCATAATGGGAGCTTCTGCGGTTCATCTCATGTAATAGCGTAACAAGTATTCGTGCACCACTTGCACCAATTGGATGCCCTAGTGCAATCGCTCCACCATTTACATTGAGTTTTTCATTTGGAATCTTTAGTTCATCTCCAACCGCTAAAGATTGTGCTGCAAATGCTTCGTTAGCCTCTATTAAATCTAAATCCTCTATTTGAATCCCTGCTTTTTCCAATGCTCTTTTAGTAGCTGGAACAGGTCCAATTCCCATAATTTTCGGGTCAACACCAGCTGTTCCAAAGGCACGAAGGGTTGCCATTGGCTTAATACCAAGCATATTAGCTTTATCTCTGCTCATAAGTACAAGTGCAGCTGCACCATCATTAATACCAGAAGCATTTCCAGCTGTGACCGTTCCATCCTTTTTAAATGCTGGCTTTAGTTTTGCAAGTGACTCTGCTGTAACACCAGCACGAGGAAATTCATCTTTATTAAATAAAATTGGTTCTCCTTTACGTTGAGGAATTAATACAGGGACAATTTCTTCTTCAAACATTCCTTCATTAATAGCTTTTTCTGCCTTTTGCTGACTCCATGCAGAAAATTGATCTTGATCTTCACGAGAAATCCCGTATTGTTCGGCTATATTTTCAGCTGTCACACCCATATGATAGTCGTTAATTGCACATTCCAAGCCATCAGTAATCATACTGTCAATAATCTTAGCATCACCCATTCGGTATCCAGTCCTACCATTCATTAACAGGTATGGCGCCATGCTCATATTTTCCATTCCACCTGCAACAACAATATCAGCATCTCCCGTTTGGATTGCTTGAGATGCCAATTGAATGGCTTTTAATCCAGAACCACATAGCTTATTGATTCCCATAGATGTAACCTCAATTGGTAAACCTGCTTTAATAGCCGACTGGCGAGCTGGGCCTTGCCCTGCACCAGCTTGAATGACATTTCCCATAATGACTTCGTCCACTTGTTCTCCATTAATCCCCGCACGGACTAAAGCTTCCTTGATGACTATTGCACCTAAATCAATTGCAGGAGTTTTGCTTAAAGCCCCCATAAAACTCCCGATTGGTGTACGAACAGCACTTACAATAACAACATCACGCATTATCTTTTTCCTCCTGTCTAATATGTTTGCATGTTCCTGCTTATGTGTTACAAAAGATTGGGATTTACAATAAATGTTGCCTCCGTTTTTGCTTTTACAGTATCAAGGTCTACTCCTTCTTGGAGTTCTTCCAGGAACAATCCCTCTTCTGTTACACGAAAAACAGCTAATTCAGTTACAATAATGTCAACAACACCTTTACCAGTTAAAGGCAAGCGGCATTTTTCAAGAATCTTGGAAGACCCGTTTTTTGCAGTATGCTCTAGCGCAACAATCACTTTCTTAGCACCTGTTACTAAGTCCATTGCTCCACCCATACCTGGCACCATTTTTCCAGGAACCATCCAATTGGCAAGGTTACCTTTTTCATCTACCTCTAAACCGCCAAGAACCGTAACATCAACATGCCCTCCACGGATTAATTCAAATGAGAATAAGCTGTCGAAGAATGCACCACCTTGAATAATCCCAGCAGGCTGTCCGCCTGCATTAACTAGGTCTGGATCGATATCTCCTTCTAATGGGCCAAGACCGATATATCCATTTTCAGATTGCAAAATAACGTTAACTTCCTTAGGTAAATAAGTAGGCACCATCGTTGGAAGTCCTATTCCAAGATTCACTACATCACCATCTTTCAACTCTTTTGCTACACGATTCGCAATAATTTGTTTCGGATTAACCTGTGTAGGCATCATTAACAACATCCTCCTCTATGAACAAAAATTTTATCTATTAAAATTCCAGGAGTAACCACTTCATCGGGGTCAATTTCACCAACTTCTACAATTTTTTCAACTTGAACAATCACAATATCAGCTGCTAATGCCATTAAAGGATTAAAGTTCCGTGCTGAGCGATGATAAATTAAATTACCAGCTTTATCTGCTTTATGAGCTTTTAAAAGTGCTACCTCTGCACGAAGAGGCTTTTCAAGCATGTATTCACGTCCATCAACAGTAATTTTTTCTTTACCTTCTTCCACAACTGTTCCAACACCAGTTGGAGTTAAAATTCCGCCAAGACCTGCTCCGCCAGCACGCACGCGCTCAGCAAGTGTTCCTTGAGGAACCAATTCAACATCTAACTCACCAGCAATCATTTGTTTACCAGTTTCCGGGTTCGTTCCAATGTGAGAAGCAATCACCTTCTTCACTCTTCTGTTAACGATCAAAGGGCCTACTCCTGTTTCTGTGAAAGCGGTATCATTTGCAATCAAAGTGATTTCACTTACATCTGCCTCAAGTAAGGTTGACACTAGTTCTTGCGGAGTACCTACTCCCATAAATCCCCCAACCATGATCGTCATTTCATTTTTAAAAATGGAAGCAACTTCTTCCCTTGAAATTATTTTATTCACTATATAGCACCTCCC
>DATFAH010000439.1:0-2274 GCA_035254805.1 Caryophanales bacterium
GAAAATCAATCTCTTCACCAACTAACATGATCTCACAACCTTAAATATAATTCGGAAACAATGGCAACTCTTCAAATCCTTCTTATCAAAAAATATATTTTTTACATTTTTTTAATATGCATTGTTTCCGAGAATTCAAGATTGACTAGCAAGAATTTACTGTATATAATTTCCACATTAATTAATATTCCTTATAAAATATAAATCCAATGATTTTTTAAGCGGAGGAGGACAAGAATGCTTCAAAATATTAAAAATGCTCCAAATTACCGCTGGTACATACTTGCAACCGTCTCGATTGGAACCTTTATGGCAACCCTTGACAGTAGTATTGTAAATGTCGCCTTGCCAACAATATCGGGCCAACTGCATTCCGATCTTTCCACACTGCAATGGGTTGTTACATCATATCTTCTGACAATTTCTAGTTTACTTCCCATTTTTGGACGAACTGCAGATATTTTTGGTCGTAAAAAAGTCTATTCTATTGGTTTTCTTATTTTTACTTTAGGATCTGTCCTTTGTGGGTTAGCGCAAAATATTTGGTTTTTAGTGGCAATGCGGATATTGCAAGCAATTGGTGCCTCGATGCTTATGGCCAATAGCGTTGCGATCATTACTGCTGCTTTTCCACGTGAGGAACGCGGGAGAGCATTAGGAATTACCGGAACAGTTGTAGCACTTGGCAGTTTAACAGGACCTGCTGTTGGGGGATTATTGATTGGTTGGATAAGCTGGCGTGCTATTTTTTACATTAACTTACCAATTGGAATTATTGGCTTTCTTGCCGCTCGAATGATTTTGCCAAACGATCAGCTTCAAAATAAGAAAGAAAGCTTTGATTTTGCTGGAGCAATCACGTTTACGCTTGGAATGGTCAGTCTGCTTCTTGGAGTAAATAATGGAGTAGATTGGGGATGGTCTAGTTTCCAAGTGTTATTTAGCCTCATTTTAGGATTTGTCCTATTAGCTGCCTTCATCCTAATCGAACGTAAAGTTACATTTCCGATGATTGACTTATCGCTTTTTAGCAACCGCCCTTTTTTGATGGGAAATCTTTCAGGCTGGCTGTCATTTGTTTCTATGTTCGCTAACACCATGCTGATGCCTTTTTATTTGCAGCATGTGCTTAACTATAGCTCGTCACAGGTCGGATTGATGATGACCGCATTTCCTGTAACCATGGCAATTGTTGCTCCACTTAGTGGTTTTGCCTCTGATAAAATAGGTCCAATTGCCCTCACCACTGGCGGGTTAACGATTTCAGCTCTAGGTCTATTCTATTTTTCTACACTTTCGACGACTGTGCACTTTTACCAAGTTATTCCAGGAGCGATCCTTACCGGCCTAGGTGCGGGGATGTTTCAATCACCAAATAATAGCAGTGTCATGAGTTCCGTTCCACCTCAAAAGCTTGGGATTGCTGGGGGAATTAATAGCCTAGTGCGTAATTTAGGAATGGTTTCAGGAATTGCTCTTTCGGTTTCCCTTTTTGAAGCCTGGGGCGGTGTTACGCACCCAAGACCAGATCAAATATCCAATTTCATGTCTGCCTACCAATCTGTCATGTTAGTAGCCATGGCCATTGCTCTCATAGGGGCAGTTATCTCTTTTAATCGGAAAAGTTATTCCAGAGTGAAAAACAGATAAAAAAGGACGAGGTAGACTTAACAGGTTCCCTTTCCTATCGTAAAAATCTAAAATTGCAGCCAAATTTATACTGCCATTTGTATCTGTTTTTGTAATTTAACATAAAATGGCTCAGTTCACCATACTGAGCCATTTTTAATGAGCGCTAATCTTTCTTAACGCAAAAAATAGTATAATTTTAAAATGTCCAAACCCATATATATCATGGATTTGGACATCTATATAGCCTAGAAAACAGACTCATAATATCATTATCTACCTAGTTTTTTATCAATCTCAGTTGTATCTACATTCTCGCCAAATAAATCTTTTAGTTTATTTTTGGCTTGCATTTTCATTTCATCATCCACATATAATGCTACTTGAACTAAAGCGAATATTATAACACTTAAGTCATCAGCATAACCTACACCAACTGCTAAGTCGGGTATTATATCTAGAGGTGAAATAAAGTAACCTAAAGCCCCAACAATGGTTGCTTTTACTTTTAATGGTACATCTGGCTTTTGAAGTGTGTAATAAAGTAATAGAACGGCGTAGACTACAGAAGTTCCAGCTCTTTTAGAAAATTTTTGAATCTTAGTCCAAAACTTTTCCTCCGAGAAATGCTTTTCGTTTTGGTTT
>DATFAH010000440.1:0-3816 GCA_035254805.1 Caryophanales bacterium
GTAACAATAAAAGGGATAGTTATCAACGGAAGGTGATACAGATGAGATCTGGTGACAAAGGAAGTACGGTCCAATCAGCTGGAAATCAAATATTTGGGGTTGATTTTCATGATTTTATTCAAAAAGAACAGAATTCTAATATATATGAACTAGCATCCGAGTTTGGCTTAACAATGAGGGATGTAAGAAAATTAAAAAAACATTTAGAGAGATCGTAATTTCCCTTGACAATCGGAACAATGCTCCGTATTATTAAATAATTAAAATGACATAATTTTTAGAACCAATGATGGAGCATAGTAGTTAAGTTCCACACGTGAAAAGAGAGGAAATGCCTTAGGCTGAAAGTATTTCTGCATGTGTCTTAATGAATGAACACTCCGTAGGTCTGTCTCCGAAAAAACTTTAGTAGGGGGTAACGTATACAGGCGTTAACTGTTAAAGCGGATTGCTTGTTTTTTAAGCGGTCAACTAGGGTGGCACCACGGGATTAGAACTCTCGTCCCTTGTAATCATACAAGGGATGGGGGTTTTTTGTTTTTTCTAAAAATTACTTACACTACATAAATAGACGAATAAAAGGAGGACAATGCAATGTCTATCAGTATTCCAAGAGGCACACAAGACATTCTGCCAGGTGAAGTAGAAAAATGGCAGCTTATTGAAAAAAAAGCAAGAGAGCTATGTGAGAAATACCAATATCATGAGATCCGAACTCCTATTTTTGAACATACAGAACTGTTTTCAAGAGGTGTAGGTGATACAACTGATATTGTCCAAAAAGAAATGTATACCTTTAAAGATAAAGGTGATCGCAGCTTAACTTTAAGGCCTGAGGGAACGGCTTCAACGGTAAGAGCCTTTGTTGAGAAAAAATTGTTTGGGGCTGCAAATCAACCTGTTAAGCTTTACTATATGGGACCAATGTTCAGATATGAACGGCCACAGGCAGGACGTTTCCGACAGTTTGTCCAATTTGGGATCGAAGCGCTCGGCAGCAATGATCCTGCGATAGATGCAGAAGTTATTTCTTTAGCAATGAATCTTTATCAAGAAATGGGATTGAAAAAGCTAAAACTCATCATCAATAGTCTTGGTGATAAAGAAAGCCGGGATGCACATCGAGATGCATTAGTAAACCACTTCAAACCTCGGATTGGTGAATTTTGTAAAGATTGTCAAAATAGGCTTGAAAAAAATCCGTTGCGAATTTTAGATTGTAAGCAAGATCGGAATCATGAACTGATGACATCAGCACCATCCATTATTGATTATTTAAATGGCTTTTCAAAAGCTTATTTTGAAAAATTACAGCATTATCTCAATCACTTAAACATTCCATTTGTTGTCGATCCAAATCTAGTTCGCGGCCTTGATTATTACAATCACACAGCATTTGAAATTATGAGTGATGCGGAAGGCTTCGGCGCCATTACAACCTTATGCGGTGGCGGTCGGTATAATGGCTTAGCTGAAGAGATTGGCGGTCCAGTTACACCTGGTATTGGATTTGCCTTAAGTATCGAACGGTTTATTGCAGCGCTTGATAAAGAAGGGATCCAGCTTAATATGAATCAAGGAATTGATTGCTATTTCGTTTCAGTGGGAGACGCGGCGAAGGATTACACCGTTGGACTATTGCAGCGCTTAAGAACAGCTGGTTTTTCTGCAGAAAGAGATTATTTAGATCGCAAGGTTAAAGCACAGTTTAAAGCAGCAGACAGACTAAATGCCAAATATGTTGCTGTTCTTGGTGAGGACGAACTGAAGAACAATCGGATAAATGTGAAAAATATGGCCACTGGAGAGCAAGTAGAAATAGAGATTGATTCATTTTTACAATACTTTGCGGAAAATCAAAAATAAATGGGGGATTAAGATGTTTGGTAGAAGTTATTTTTGTGGAGATGTACCAGTGACAGCAATTGGACAAAGGGTAACACTTAAAGGGTGGGTACAAAAACGCCGTGATTTAGGTGGATTAATTTTTATTGATTTGCGTGACCGCAGCGGGATTGTCCAAGTCGTTTTCAATCCAATTTCATCTATGGAGGCACTTTCCATTGCTGAAAAGATTCGCAGTGAATTCGTTTTAGATATTGTTGGAACTGTTGTAGCTAGAGACAGTGCAACGATCAATGAAAAGTTAAAAACAGGCAAAATTGAAGTACAAGCAGATATGGTAACCATTATAAATGAGGCAAAAACACCACCATTTTCAATCGCAGATAACACAGATGCGTCTGAGGATGTTCGATTAAAATACCGCTATTTAGATTTTCGCCGCCCTGTCATATTTGAAACATTAAAAATGCGTCATCAAGTGACAAAAGCAATTAGAGATTTCTTAGATTCAGAAGGTTTTTTAGATATAGAAACACCTATTTTAACGAAGAGCACACCTGAAGGCGCCCGTGATTATCTCGTTCCAAGTCGTGTACACCCTGGTGAGTTTTATGCTCTTCCCCAATCACCACAGCTTTTTAAACAATTATTAATGGTTGGCGGTGTGGAGCGCTACTATCAAATTGCTCGCTGCTTCCGGGATGAAGATTTACGAGCAGACAGGCAGCCAGAATTTACTCAGGTTGATATTGAAACAAGCTTTTTAAGCCAAGAGGACATTATTGCTTTAATGGAAAATATGATGGGCAAGGTGATGAACGAGGTAAAAGGAATTGAAATTTCAGCACCGTTTCCGCGCATGACCTATGACGAAGCAATGAGCCGTTACGGATCTGATAAGCCTGATACCCGTTTTGGATTAGAATTAGTTGACCTTTCAGAGATTGTAAAAGACTCTGGCTTTAAAGTCTTTTCAGCTGCTGTTGAAAATGCGGGACAAGTTAAAGCAATCAATGTAAAAGAGGCGGCTGAAAAATATTCTCGTAAGGATATTGATGCATTAGCAGAGTTTGTTGGCCGTTATGGTGCAAAAGGTCTTGCCTGGTTAAAGGTAGAGGCAGACGCCTTAAAAGGACCAATTGCAAAATTCTTCTCTCCAGAGGAGGAACAATCCATCAGGGCAACGCTAGACGCAGCTTCTGGCGATTTGCTGTTATTTGTTGCTGATAAAAAGAATGTTGTGGCAGATTCCTTAGGTGCATTAAGACAAAAACTAGGCAAGGAATTGGATTTGATTGATCCAAGCCTATTCAATTTCTTATGGGTAACCGATTGGCCATTGCTCGAGTATTCAGAGGAAGATAATCGTTTTTATGCTGCACACCATCCTTTCACAATGCCATTTAGGGAGGATATAGAATACCTTGATACTGACCCAGCAAAAGTGCGGGCCAAAGCCTATGATATCGTCTTAAATGGTTATGAGCTTGGCGGAGGTTCATTAAGGATTTTTGAACGCTCTATTCAAGAGAAGATGTTTAATGTGCTTGGATTTACTCCTGAGGAAGCAAAAGAACAATTTGGTTTCTTGCTAAATGCTTTTGAATATGGGACACCGCCGCATGGAGGAATTGCCCTTGGTCTTGACCGTTTGGTGATGTTGCTTGCAGGTTCTTCCAACCTACGAGATACGATTGCCTTTCCGAAAACAGCTAGTGCTAGCTGCTTGCTGACAAATGCACCAGGAGAAGTTTCCAATGCTCAATTAGAGGAGCTCCATTTGTCATTGAAATTAGACAAAAATGAGTGAATACCCATATTTGCTCCCTTGAAAAGCGCTTTCATTAATGATATAATTTAATCAATTAAACACAGAGTCCTGAAATGTACGTTGTATTACCTGAAATTTTGACCGAACATTATTTCTTCGGGAGTCCGGAGTGTTTCAACTGCGTAAATGCCTTGATTGTT
>DATFAH010000441.1:0-2036 GCA_035254805.1 Caryophanales bacterium
CTTCTTCATACAATAATTATTAATTTGTAGCTGCTCTCACAGCTTCCATCACTTGTTCAGTTGTTTGCATATGCAATGCCTCTTCGGCAAGCTTTTCCATCTCCGATTTTTTCAAACGGCGAATTTGGGAACGTGCTTTCAAAATGGATGTTGCACTCATAGAAAATTCATCGAGTCCTAGGCCTAACAAAAGTGGAATAGCCACTTCATCTCCTGCCATTTCCCCGCACATACCAGCCCATTTCCCTTCCGTATGTGCTGCATCAATAACCATTTTAACTAATCTTAAAATAGACGGACTATATGGTTGATATAAATAGGATACACGTTGATTCATCCGATCTGCAGCCATTGTGTATTGAATCAAATCATTCGTTCCAATACTGAAGAAATCGACTTCTTTAGCAAATTGATCTGCAAGGACAGCAGTAGATGGAATTTCCACCATAATTCCAAGTTCAATTTTATCAGCCACCTGATGATTTTCCGAAAGAAGATTTTGCTTTTCTTCCGTTAGAATCGCTTTAGCAGCACGGAATTCATCCAATGTTGCAATCATGGGGAACATAATTTTCAAATTCCCGTAAACACTCGCTCTAAGCAGTGCACGAAGCTGAGTACGGAAAATTCCTTGTTCTTCTAAGCATAAACGAATCGCTCTGAAACCTAAAAATGGGTTCATTTCCTTTGGTAAACTTAAATAAGGAAGTTCTTTATCCCCGCCAATATCGAGAGTCCGAACCACAACTGGCTTCCCACCCATGCCTTCTAACACAGCTTTATATGCTTCCATTTGTTCCTCTTCAGTTGGAAGCTGATCTCTTCCCATGTAAAGAAATTCGGTTCTGTAAAGACCTACTGCTTCACCGCCATTTTCTTTTACACCTTTTAAATCTTTTGGTGTACCAATATTAGCAGCTAATTCTACATGATGGTTATCAAAAGATACCGTTTTTTCATTCACTAATTTTGCCCATTCAGCCTTTTGATCCTCATAGTCTGAATGAATCTTTTGATATTTTTCCACCAGTTCTGATGATGGATTAATATGTACTTCACCCTTCAGACCATCAACAATAACTAAATCGCCATTATTGATTTCCTCTGTAGCTGTTTTCGTTCCAACAACCGCAGGTATTTCCATTGATCGAGCCATAATGGCTGAATGTGATGTTCGTCCGCCAATATTCGTTGTAAAGCCTTTCACAAATTGACGGTTTAATTGAGCAGTATCAGATGGTGTCAAATCTTCCGCAACAATCACTACTTCTTCAGAAATCATGCTTGGATTTACTATTTGAACACCTAATAAATGAGAAAGCACTCGTTTTGTCACATCACGGATATCTGCAGCACGTTCCTTCATGTACTCATTATCCATTTGTTCAAACATAGTGACAAACATATCAGCAATCTCTTTTAAAGCTGTTTCTGCATTCACTTTTTCCGTGCTAATTTTATCTTCAATCGGTGTATTTAATTCAGGATCACTTAAAACAAGAAGATGGGCATCAAAAATAGCCGCCTTATCTGCGCCAAGATCAACCTTAGCACGATCACGGATTACCTCTAATTCTGATTTCGCTTTTTCAATTGCTATACGGAAGCGCTCAACTTCACCAGCAACATCCTCAACTGTTTTCGTTTCAAAAGTCAGATCAGGTTCAACAAGACGATATGCTTTGGCAATCGCAATTCCATTTGAGGCAGCAATACCTTTTATAAACATCATTACTCTGCCAAACCTTCCTTTTTTAATGTTTCTTCTATGCTTCTTAAAGCTTCTTCTTGATCACTACCTAGAGCAGCAATGGTAATGTCTGCTCCTTGCCCCACACCAAGGGACATAACACCCATAATAGATTTTAAGTTTACTTTTTTACCTTTATATTCTAAAGAAATTTCGGAATCGAATTTGCTAGCTGTTTGGACTAATAACGTTGCAGGTCTTGCATGAATTCCTGTTTCTGCTATTACTTTAAATTGTTTTTCTGCCACTCTAAATCAAACTCCTTTTAAGTAAAGTTATGGAATAT
>DATFAH010000442.1:0-5985 GCA_035254805.1 Caryophanales bacterium
TAACATGAAGAAATGTTTATAACAACATTTACATTTGTTCAAAACAAAAGGTCGAAATTATCAGTTAATTGTAAACGTTTTACGTTCATATGAAAACGCAACCATTGATAAATCAAGAAAAAACGTGTTATTGTAGACACGTTTTTCTTTTTACATATTAATCTTCCAAAATGGAATATTTACCGATTGTCCTAAATTTTTGATAGCGATTTTCAATCAGTTCTTCTTCTGACATTTGCAGTAATTGCTGAAGTGATTTTTTCAGCACATGTCCAATTTCTTCAGCTTGTTTTTGAACATTCTTGTGTGCGCCACCTTTAATTTCAGGGATAATTTCATCAATAATCCCAAGCTCTTTTAAATCTGGTGCTGTAATCTTCATTGCTTCAGCAGCTGTTTTTGCTTTAGTGGCATCACGCCAAAGAATGGAAGCAGCCCCCTCCGGAGAAATTACTGAATAAGTCGAGTTTTCCAGCATATGTATGTAATTACCCACTCCGAGCGCAAGAGCTCCACCACTTCCGCCTTCTCCAATCACGATACAAACCACAGGGACACGAAGTCCTGCCATTTCAACCAAGTTTTTTGCAATTGCTTCACTTTGCCCTCGTTCTTCAGCAGCCCTACCAGGGTAAGCACCCTTCGTATCAATAAAACAAATGATCGGGCGTTTAAATTTCTCAGCTTGTTTCATTAAACGAAGAGCTTTTCGGTAACCTTCCGGATGTGGCATCCCGAAATTCCTCCGAATATTCTCTTTTGTATCTTTTCCTCTTTGATGGCCAATAATGGTTACAGGCAGACCTTGGTAGCTCGCAATTCCGCCCACAATCGCCTCATCATCTCCATAAAACCTGTCCCCATGACACTCAATAAAATCTTCAAATAGTAAAGAAATATAATCAAGGGTTGTTGGTCTGTTTGGATGACGAGCAATTTGAACACGATCCCATGGCTTCATGTGTTCATAAATATCTTTTTCTAATTTTTCAAGTCGCTCTTCCAATTTTTCAATTTCAGAAGTTAAATCTACATCTGTCAATTTTGTAAAATCACGCAATTCCATGATTTTCTTCCGCAATTCGATGACTGGTTTTTCAAATTCTAATTCTCCTACCAAGTTAAGTCACCTCCTTGTTGATGCAAAAGAAGGATTGTTCCAATTTGATCTTTAAGATCTAGTCTTGAAATGACAGCGTCCAGCTGTCCATGCTTTAATAAAAATTCTGCAGTTTGGAAATCCTCAGGTAACTCTTCACGGATCGTTTGTTCAATAATTCTTCTGCCCGCAAAGCCAATTAATGCACCTGGTTCCGCAAAATTATAGTCCCCAACAGATGCAAAACTTGCTGATACACCGCCAGTGGTCGGGTGTGTCATAATCGAAATAAATAGACCGCCTTGTTCACTGAGCTTTTTTAGCGCTACACTTGTTTTAGCCATTTGCATCAAACTGAGAACACCTTCTTGCATTCTTGCTCCGCCAGATGCTGTAAAAATAATGAATGGGACTGATAATTCTATCGCTTTTTCGACAGCTCTAGTAATTTTTTCTCCAACAA
Source organism: Caryophanales bacterium (assembly GCA_035254805.1). Lineage (GTDB taxonomy): Bacteria > Bacillota > Bacilli > Bacillales > Cytobacillaceae > JAUZPL01. The sequence goes on from DATFAH010000442.1 coordinate 1,563, forward strand.
CAGAACCCATGCTTCCCATTCTGAAAGTTGCATCCATGATTGCGATAACGATCTTTCGATCATTTACCTTCCCAACCCCTGTTACAACAGCTTCATTAAGATTCGTTTTTTGTCTGTCACTTTCAAGCTTTTCAAGATAACCAGCAAATTGTAAAGGGTTTTCTGATACAAAGTTTGAATCCATTTCTTCAAAGCTTCCTTCATCAAAAAAGCTGTTAAGTCTTTCTTGTGAATTCATTTGATGATGGTATCCACAATGCATACATACCTTTAAATTTTTAATTAACTCTTTTGTATACATGATTTTCTTACATGAAGGACATTTTGTCATAATTCCTTCTGGTAGATCTTGTTTTACCGCTTCAGTAGGAATAGTTGCATACTTTTTCTTTTTCACATGATTCTTAGTAAAAAGCTCTTTTAGCAAGATAAAACCTCCCTTGTAGGTAAGCTCAGGCAACCCTGGCAATATTTTCAACATTATATAATCGAAGTGTTCCATTTAAAACGCAACTTCACTCATTCCTAGAAGCTATACGCTGTAAACGGATCATAAGATAATTAAAATGCCCTTATCAATGGGGGGTTGAAGTGGGCATGTTATACGAATCCAATAACTTTATCAATTTAACGGAAGAGCGCCTAGCATTCAGGCGCTCAGGTTTTTCTTGTTGTGAAGATTTTTTTCTAAAATAGTAAATCAATATTGAGAAAAATCTTTTTAACACGAAAGCTTTTGACTAATTTTTATCAATTGTTGCAAGCTTTTTCGTTTTTTCTTTCACATCTTCTGGATTTACTTTCAGACGTGCAACCCCTGTTTCCATAGCTGCTTTTGCAACAGCTGCCGCAACCTCAGGAGCTACTCTTGGATCAAACGGTCCAGGAATTACATAGTCTGGATGTAGTTCATCCTCACGAATTAATCCTGCAATAGCTTCTACCGCAGCCACTTTCATTTTTTCGTTAATATGTGTCGCACGCACATCAAGTGCCCCTCTGAAGATCCCAGGAAAGGCAAGAACATTGTTGACCTGGTTAGGGAAATCAGAGCGTCCTGTTCCCACTACTTTTGCACCTGCTTCTTTTGCCAATTCAGGCATAATTTCAGGGTCTGGATTGGCCATTGCAAAAATAATTGAATCTTTATTCATTGATGAAACCATTTCTTTTGTCAAAGCACCGGCAACAGAAACTCCTATAAAAACATCTGCATCCTTAATTACGTCTTGAAGACTTCCATGAACCTTATTTCGATTGGTGAATTTTGCCACTTCTTCTTTTACGGCATTCATTCCATTTGGCCGGCCTTCATAGATTGCACCTTTTGTATCACACATGATGATATCTCGGGCACCATAGTAATATAACAATTTTATAATAGCAATTCCAGCTGCTCCCGCTCCATTTGCAACAACCTTAATTTCAGTTATTTTCTTGCCAACTAGTTTAAGGGCATTAACAAGGCCTGCTGTTGTAACAATAGCTGTTCCATGTTGGTCATCATGGAATACAGGAATATTTGCTTCTTTTTTTAATTTCTCTTCTATAATAAAGCAATTTGGAGCAGCGATATCTTCTAAATTTACTCCGCCAAATGTTGGTTCAAGCAATTTCACAGTCTCAATAATTTTGTCAACATCTGTTGTATTTAAGCAGATTGGAAAAGCATCTACACCAGCAAAACTTTTAAATAAAACAGCTTTCCCTTCCATAACGGGCAGCGCTGCTTCTGGGCCGATATTACCTAAACCAAGTACTGCAGTGCCATCTGAAACAACAGCAACCATATTACCCTTCATTGTATAATCATATACTTTGTCTATGTTTTCATAAATGTCTTTACACGGTTCAGCTACACCTGGTGAGTATGCAAGACTTAAATCCTTTGCATTTCGAACTGGTACTTTTGATTTTGATTCTAACTTCCCTTTATTTTCACGGTGCATGTGTAAAGCTTCTTCGCGTAAGGTCACAACAAGGTCACTCCTTAGGTTTTATTTTAGGCACTGCTAAACTTGGCTGTTGATTTTGGTCCGATTCATAATGTGGCAAAATCAATAATGAGTTTTAACTTAGGCCATTTTTAAGAAGTTGTATTCAATAAAAAGTTAAATAAAAGTGGTCAGACCATACATCTCCATTATCAATATATCACATCTTAAACAGTTGTAAAGTTTAATCTCTTAAGATGACATTCCCTATCCCGAGTAATTTTTCCAATTTTCTTAATAATTGCTGATCCACTTTTGTATTATGCCTTATATCCAATTTCACCGTTTTACCGGTGCTTTCATAATGTAAAACAACTCCTGTTTCGCCTTTATGCTCTTCTAGTATTTGCTCCAATTGCTTTAGTGAGCCTGGATCATGTTTTCCCTTAATAATTTTTAGAAATAACAACGTATTTTTTATTTTATCTTCTTTTAGCAGTGTTTCTATACTAATGACTTTCTGAATAATAAATTGATGCCTGCCTTCTCTTTCTTCTGTCTTTCCTTCGATTACAGCAATACTACCTTGTTCGAGTAATGTTGAATATTTTTTATATGCGTCAGGGAAAACAACAGCTTCTAATTCTCCACTTGAATCACTTATCATTAAAAAAGCCATCGAGTCCCCGCGCTTAGTACGGATTTTTTTTATTGCTGTAACATAAATACATGCCGTAACCCGTTTCTCGAATGCAGTTGAATGAAATAAAGGCATGATTCCTTTTTTCTTTAAAACATGTTCATAAACATTTACGGGATGATTTGTAAGATAAAGGCCCAATGCTTCTTTTTCAAAAGATAATTTATCTTCCATTCGAATCGGATCTACTTGAACATATTTGGGCTTAAGCAATAGTTCTTCTTCCATGAAAAATCCAAATTGTTCTGCGGAATCAGGTTTTACCAGCTGTGCATGCTCTATGGCAACATCTAAACTGGCTAAAAGCACAGAACGATCCTCTCCAAATTCATCAAAACTTCCCGAATGCACAAGAAATTCAAGCGTTTTTCGATTCACAGCTTTAGAAGAAACCCGCATACAAAAATCAAAAAGATCTTCAAATGGCTTCGTTCTCCTTGACTGGAAGATTTCCCTTAAAGCTTGAGCACCTACTCCTTTTATTGCAGCAAGGCTATAGCGGATTGCACCATTTTCAACACGAAACGGGAAGCTGCTTTCGTTTATGGAAGGTGGAAGAATAATAATTTCCATTTGCTTTGCTTCTCTTATATATTGGGCAATCCTTGTATCATTTCCAATTGCCGATGTTAAAAGCCCTGCCATAAATTCAACTGGATAATGTGTTTTCAAGTAAGCAAGTTGGTATGCAATTATACTGTATGCAACTGCATGGCTTCGATTAAACCCATAGTTAGCAAATTTCACAATTAAATCATAAAGTTCGTTCGCTAAAGGTTCACGATATCCTTTTTGAATAGCACCTTGGACAAAATGTCCCCTCTCCATATCCAAAACTTCTTTTTTCTTTTTCCCTACTGCTCGCCTTAAAAGGTCTGCTTCACCAAGGGTGAATCCCGCTATTTTCGAAGCAATTTGCATTATCTGCTCTTGATAAACAATAACCCCATATGTATTCTCGAGAATCGGCATGAGATCTGGATGTGGATATTCAATCGGCTTTCGTCCATTTTTTCGATCAATAAATAGCGGGATGTTTTCCATCGGACCTGGACGGTAAAGGGCATTAACAGCAACAATATCCTCAAAGGTTGTCGGCTTAAGTTTCATTAGCACTTTTCTCATGCCTTCGGATTCAAGCTGGAAAATACCAGTTGTTTCACCTTTTGATAATAATTCGAAGGTTTTTTGGTCATTTAATGGAATCGTTTCTATATCTACCTTTTTACCTTTTTGAAAGGAAATGGATTTTAAGATGGATTCAATTAACGTAAGATTTCTTAATCCTAAAAAGTCCATCTTCAAAAGACCAAGTTCTTCAAGATGTTCCATCGAATACTGTGTCAAATAAACATGATTATGCCCTTCTCTGATTGGAACAAGATCAACAAGAGGTTTCTCACTTATCACCACTCCTGCTGCGTGGGTTGAAGTATGTCTTGGTAATCCTTCGAGCTTTAATGCAGTTTCAAAAAGGCGTTGATTAAGTGGTGATTCATTTACATAGGCTCTAAGTTGTTCCGATTCTTTTAGTGCCATACTTAAATTAATTCCTAACTGGGATGGAACAAGCCTTGATAAATGATCTAGTTCCTTAGAATTTAATCCAAATACTCTTCCCACATCCCTTAGGGCAGCTTTAGCTGCTAGTGTTCCAAAAGTAATGATCTGGGCAACATGTAGTTCACCATATTTAGAAGCAACATATTCGATCACTTCTTCCCTTCTGTGATCTGGAAAATCAATATCAATATCAGGCATGGAAATTCTTTCTGGATTCAAAAACCTC
>DATFAH010000443.1:0-3912 GCA_035254805.1 Caryophanales bacterium
AAGCAGTAAATCTTTTTCCCAACGATTCCTTGCTTCATTTGCCCATGAATGGTCATCTTCTTCAATAATAGTCTGTAGATAATTTTCAATTCTTACGATCCCGCTCTTTGGTTTAATTAACGGTGATATGGTAAAAGAGTAATCAGGAATTTTGGGTGTTAAAGGTAGTTGTAATAACCTTTCATGAAAATTTTCAACCATTTGTCCATTTATCATCTGTAAGCCAATGGATTTCATGATATCTCGCTTTCGATCACATTGATAAGAGATTTTTACATTTAAACAAAGCCATGGAAGTAGTGGTATTTGTCGGTTTTTACTGGAATGGTCTTCATAAAGTCTAATATAGCCAGCAAGATTTTTTGTGGATTGAAAAATTTGATGAAGACGCGGTGAGCCAAAATAAATGGTCTCTCCTTTGATCGAATCGGGTGCAGTCTGTGTATCCGTAATAAATGTGAGTTTCATTGGGTTTGGTATCCCGCCTGTTTTTTCTAGGTAATGCCAGTAAAAGGGGCGGTTCATTAACTCTTTATCTAGTTCTACTGATAACTGCACAGTTAAATATCCAGGTTCATTTACGACAATTTCACAATCATTTGAACAAAAATATTGTTGAAGAAAGTGATGAATTTCCTGCTGTTGCATATGAATCCCCTTTCCATCTAATCATTGCTGATACAAGATCTTCGTTATCAAGGCGTTTCTGCACATTTTATTTCATTAGCAAAATCAATCATTGAGCTAAGATTCTCCATCTTAATGCGCATTTCACCAACAGACGTTGATCTGCCAAAAATATCTATTAAATGATCTTCAATATTGCCAAACTCTAGTTTTGTAAGGATATCATCAAGCTCGCCAATCACCTTTTCAAATAAATCAATTTTCTCATATAAAAGCTTTAAAATATGTTCTTCGACGGTATCTTTTATCGCAAAATTATAGATCATCACATCTTTTTCCTGACCAAGTCGATGGATCCTGCCAATTCGCTGTTCAAGCTTCATTGGGTTCCATGGTAAATCAAAGTTAATAATATGGTTGCAAAATTGTAAATTGATTCCTTCGCCACCAGCCTCCGTCGCAATTAAAACTTGTGCATGCTTTTGGAAAAGCTCGCGCATCCAATCTTTTTTGCCGCGTTTAAACCCACCTCGAAAAGGAACAGATGTAATGCCATGCTGTTTTAAAAACCATTGTAAATATAATTGGGTAGCTCTATATTCCGTAAAAATGATCACTTTATCGTTGACTTTTTGAATTATTTCCAGTGCCTTTTCTGCTTTTGAGTTATGTTGGACATGTTCAACCTTTAAGATCAAATTTTGGATTTGTTCTTGAAATTCAAGAGTAGGATTTTCCTTCCTTTGCAGCATGTTTTTAAGCGTATAATAAACAGCTTCACGGCTACTGCAAGCTTCACGCTGTAATGTCATAATTGAGAATACACTTGATTGCAGCCAATCACTTTCATTTCTTAAAGATGTGATCACATCATACAACCTTTTTTCATCCAATGAAAATTCAATTGGTATTGTATCGACATTTCTTTTCGTCCATTCAATTCCAGTATCATTTCGCCGGTTCCTGATCATTACCTTATTTACTAGTTCTTTTAAATGTTCATGGTCATTTAAAGACCTGGAATCTCGTTTATATTTTTCATAAAAAGTTGTTTCACTACCTAAATGCCCTGGTTTTAAAAGCGAGACAAGGTTAAAAATTTCTTCGATTCGATTTTGAATGGGGGTCGCTGTAAGCAATAAACAAAACTTCTTTTTAAGGTTTTGGACAAATTCATAGTTCTTTGTTTTATTATTTTTTAATTTATGAGCTTCATCGATAATGATTAGGTCATAGTTCTGTTGATAAATGATTTCACGGTGTGGACTTCTTTTTGCCGTATCTATTGAAGAAACTACAACGTCACACTGCTCCCAAACGTAATTTTTCTTTTGAGATATAGCGGGAATAAAGAATTTAGAATTCAATTCCATTGCCCATTGAGTAACGAGTGAGGCTGGGACAAGAATAAGTACCTTTCTCACTAAGCCGCGAATCATGTATTCTTTTAAAATTAAACCAGCTTCAATTGTTTTTCCAAGCCCTACTTCATCTGCAAGGATCGCTTTGCCGTTCATATTTTCAATGACTAGTTTAGCTGTTTCCAACTGATGTGGCAGTGGTGTTAAGTGCGGTAGGAAATTTGGTGCCAAGAGACCCTCAAATTGAGGTACGGCAAGCTGTTTTTCAATCTCAAATGCCAATTTAAAGAGTTCCCAATTTCCCCATGGTCCATCATGGTCAATTCGATGTATGAAATGATCTTGCCAAGTGGAGTCGAATATAATCTGGACAGACATGGTTTAATCTCCTTTTTGGTAAAATGTAACCAATTTGATTTTATATGTTAGGACACTCTTATAATTGAAAAAATATTTGAATGCGTTTTCATTTTTCAATGTAAATGTATTGCTCTATCTAATATTTTAGTGGTAGTATGATTATAGCTTTGAAAGTTTTAAAAATTTTTACATTGCTTTACATATGACATTTGACACCATCTTTTTGGTTTTTAAGAAGGAGTTTTCCATCATAATAGGTATAGTATTACCAAGATAGAAAAACATTATAAATGCGAATGATTTCAAGGGGAGAGACTACATAGGTAGCGCCGAAGGAGCAAGCAGTGTTTCTGTGAATCTCTCAGGCAAAAGAACTCTTGTTTGACGCAACTCTGGAGAGCGCTTCATTTATAGGAGAAGCCACCAAAGGGGAAAACCAGAATAGGTAAAACTCTCAGGTGCAAGGACAGAGACCTTCTTTAAATCTGAGGGAGGTTTCTGTCTTTTTTATCGAAAAAAAAGAGGAGGAATATCAATGACAGAATTAAAACGGACTCCATTATTCGATGTTTATAAGGAATATGGAGGGAAAACCATTGATTTTGGAGGCTGGGAGCTTCCAGTTCAATTTTCAAGCATCAAAGAAGAACATGAAGCAGTCCGCACAAAAGCAGGTTTATTTGATGTTTCACACATGGGTGAAGTTGATGTTAAAGGTCCAGATAGCTTGAAATTTATTCAAAAAATGGTTACAAATGATGTTTCAAAATTGAATAATGGTGGGGCACAATACAACATTATGTGCTACGAAAATGGCGGTACAGTTGATGACCTCCTTGTTTATAAAAAGGAAGATGATCATTATCTGCTTGTCATTAATGCCTCAAATATTGATAAAGATTATAAATGGCTTGAAGAACACTTAGAAGGTGATGTTCAAATTAAGAACCTATCTCCGGAAATGTCACAATTAGCCATTCAAGGTCCTGTTGCTGAAAAAGTCCTACAAAAACTTGCAACGGATACAGATTTAAGCGAAATTGGCTTTTTCAAATTTAAAGATGTTGATTTAAATGGTAAAAAAGGGCTTGTTTCAAGAACTGGATATACGGGTGAAGATGGTTTTGAAGTCTACTGCGAAAATAAAGATGCAGTTGCTCTTTGGAAAGAAATTTTAGAGGCAGGTAAAGATGAAGGTGTTATTCCTTGCGGTCTTGGTGCCCGTGATACACTTCGTTTTGAAGCAAACCTTCCGCTTTATGGCCAAGAATTATCAGCAACTATTTCTCCGCTTGAAGCAGGAATGGGCTTTGCCGTTAAATTGAAAAAAGAAGCAGATTTTATTGGTAAAGATGCACTTATCCAACAAAAAGAAAATGGGCTACCAAGAAAAGTAGTTGGAATTGAAATGATCGACAGAGGAATTCCACGTCATGGTTACCTTGTATTTGTTGGTGGAAAAGAAGTTGGCGAAGTAACAACTGGAACACAATCACCAACATTAAAGAAAAATATCGGTCTTGCACTTTTACCTTCTGAGTATGCCGTAGTTGATCAAGAGGTT
>DATFAH010000444.1:0-2407 GCA_035254805.1 Caryophanales bacterium
CCATTCATATGTTTTGACGATCCCCATCTTTCCACCTTCCTTCATTGTTAATATGTTATGAAGAAAGAATCAAAGGGTGATGGGATCCGGTGAAAAGCTAAATATTCTAATAATTTATAACTAAAAAAAGACTAACCAAGCATCTATCACCTGGTTAGCCGTGAATCTTATTTATATCTTTTAAAAATAATCGTTGCATTATGCCCGCCAAAGCCTAGGGAATTACTCATTACGGCTTTGATTTCTTTTTTACGAGCAACATTTGGCACATAATCCAAATCACATTCAGGATCTGGCGTTTTTAAATTAATTGTTGGTGGTAAAATGCTATCCCTCATTGCTAATACAGAGAAAATCGCCTCAACACCACCAGCTGCCCCAAGAAGATGTCCTGTCATGGATTTTGTTGAACTCACAGAAAGCTTATAAGCATGTTCGCCAAAAACTTCTTTAATAGCAAGCGTTTCAAACTTATCATTGTATTCAGTACTTGTACCATGAGCATTAATATAATCAATGTCTTCTGATTTCAAGCCACTGTTTTTAATTGCCATTTTCATTGCGCGTGCGCCGCCTTCTCCACCTGGAGCAGGTGCTGTCACATGGTATGCATCACCTGTTGCACCATAACCAACAATTTCCGCGTAAATTTTGGCACCGCGTGCTAACGCATGTTCTAATTCCTCTAGAACCACAATTCCTGAACCTTCACCAATAATGAAACCATCGCGATTTTTATCAAATGGTCGACTTGCTGTTTTTGGATCTGGATTAGTTGAAAGAGCTTTATTCGCACAGAAACCAGCAACAGACATCTTCGTAATAGGTGCTTCTGCTCCACCTGTCACCATTACATCAGCATCACCGCGTTCAATAACTTTAAATGCATCCCCAATTGAATTGGTACCTGTAGCACATGCAGTTACTGTACATGAATTAAAGCCTTTTGCCCCAAGTGTAATGGATACTTGTCCGGTTGCCATATCTGGGATCAGCATCGGAACAAAAAATGGGCTTACTCTTCGATATCCTCTTTCAAGGAATATTTCATATTGTTTTTCAAACGTTTCCATGCCGCCAATACCTGAACCAATCCAAACACCAACACGGTCAGAATTCTCATCATTGATGATAAGGTTTGCATCCTTGACAGCCATTAAAGATGCTGCAACAGCATATTGAGTAAACCTATCCATTTTTCTAGCATCTGTTTTTTCCATAAACGCTTCTGGATTAAAATCTTTTAGTTCTGCAGAAACTTTTGCAGAATATTCATCTGCATTTATCCTTGTTAATGGGCCAACCCCTGATTTTCCCTCAATAATATTTTTCCAAGTAGTTTCAACATCGTTCCCAAGTGGGGTTACCGCTCCTACACCCGTTACCACAACCCTGCGTTTTTCCATGTAAAGCAGCTCCTATCTATGTAGATTGTTTATGTTATCTTTATTTTCCCCAGCGGATGGCGATTGCTCCCCATGTTAACCCGCCGCCAAATCCTACCATTACAATAACATCATCATCTTTTATTTTACCAGCTTCCAATTCTTCCACAAGAGAAATCGGAATAGAGGCAGATGAAGTATTTCCATATTTATTAACTGTTTTTGACATTTTTTCTTCTGGAACCTCCAACCTTTGCCTAGAGGCTTCCATAATCCGGATATTTGCTTGATGAGGAATAAAGTAATCTACTTCCTCTTTTTTTAGCCCTGCTTTTTCTAATACATTAAGACAGCTTTCACCCATTTGACGGACAGCAAATTTAAATACTTCACGGCCATTCATAATGATGAATTCATCTTGATAGAGATGTTTCGCTCCGGTACCATCAGCTCCAAGCTCGAAAGCAAGAATTCCTCTACTTCCTGAAACTGGACCAATAATTGCTGCCCCCGCACCATCACCAAAAAGGACTGCTGTATTTCGGTCATTCCAGTCAGTGATTTTCGAAAGCTTCTCTACACCAATAACTAAAACATGTTTATAAACATTCGTTTCAATAAATTGTTTAGCCGTAACAATTCCATACATAAAGCCTGCACATGCAGCACTAATATCCATTGCAGCCGCTTTTTTAGCCCCTAATCTCTCTTGCAGCAAACAAGAGACGGATGGAAATGGGCGGTCAGGCGAAACAGTCGCTGTGATAATTAAATCAATTTGATCAGGTGTAATTCCAGCATTTTCGATCGCCTTTTTGGCGGCTTCAAATGCCATATCAGATGTGTCCATATCATCCGCTGCAATTCGTCGCTCCTCAATACCAGTTCTTGTGCGAATCCATTCATCTGAAGTATCCATCACTTTTTCAAGATCAAAATTCGTTACTACTCTGTCTGGCAAATATCTTCCTATTCCAACGACTCCAGCATTCATCATGCCATCTCCTTTAAAAAGTGAATAA
>DATFAH010000445.1:0-4736 GCA_035254805.1 Caryophanales bacterium
AGGAAACACGGCTAACAGGTCTTCCTTTTGCGATAAAATATAACCATAATGGATTGGATTTACATGAAGCTGAATTTCTGTATAATCCCTTGCTTCCTTTAAAGCCCTTTTTACAATCGATAAAAAGAATGATTCATTTTCCTCAAGTTTTTGACCAATTATTGTCTCAGCAACTTTAATTCCTAAGCTCAAAATGGTTTTCTCCGCAGATTCAACATGCTGTTCATAATCTTCCTTTGATCGTCGAACGACCTCTTTGGCAAAAGACAGTGATTCTTGATATTCGAGATAGCCTTGATCTTTTCCCTCTTTGAAGCCTTGTGCGAATCCTTCCTGTTTAGCTATTTCAGAAATTTCCATTTTCTCCTGAATCCATGCTTCTTTTTCAAGTAAAATTTGGTCCCTAATAGCTTTAGCCTGTAGTTTTGACTCTTTAAGGATTTGTTCTGCTTCACTTTGAGCCTTTATGAACATTTCTTCCATTTGTATTTCTTTGTGAATCAATGAAGTCGATTCACTTTCTGATTGTAGCTTTAATGCCTTAATTGAAATTACTTTTTGGTTTTCTTCTATTGGGGTAGCCCATTGGGATTTAATTAATCTAGACAATAATATCATCCCCTCCCCCGCGCGCTATGACAATCTCACCAGACTCTTCTAAGCGGCGGATAACAGAAACAATTCGTGATTGAGCCTCTTCAACATCACGTAGTCTAACAGGACCCATAAATTCCATTTCGTCCTTAAATGATTCAACCATACGCTGCGACATATTTTTAAAGACAATTTCTTTCACTTCATCACTTGAAACTTTAAGAGCAAGCAATAGATCTTCATTTTCACAATCACGAATGACGCGTTGAATAGCTCTGTTATCAAGAGTAACAATATCCTCGAAAACAAACATTCTCTTCTTGATTTCTTCTGCGAGTTCTGGGTCTTGAATTTCAAGAGCATCTAAAATTGTTCTTTCGGTTGAGCGATCTACCCCATTTAAAACATCAACAACAGCTTCAATTCCGCCAGTGTGAGTGTAATCTTGGGTCACGGTTGCAGAAAGCTTCCTTTCAAGAATCTGCTCCACCTCGTTAATAATTTCTGGCGATGTACTGTCCATAGTGGCAATTCTTCTGGCAATATCGGCCTGCATCTCTTGAGGCAGCTCTGAAAGAATTTGGCCAGCTTGAGCTGCATCAAGATAGGATAGAATCAATGAAATCGTTTGTGGATGTTCATTTTGTATAAAGTTTAGTATTTGCGCCGGATCAGCTTTACGCGCAAAATCAAATGGACGAACTTGGAGGGACGATGTCAGGCGATTGATAATAACACTTGCCTGTTCATGTCCTAACGCTTTTTCAAGGATCGTTTTAGCGTATCCAATCCCACCTTGAGAAATATAATCCTGCGCAAGAGCAATATTATGAAACTCTTCTAAAATTTCCTCTTTAGCAATCGAGTCTACCTTTTTAACACCTGAAATCTCTAATGTCAACTTTTCAATTTCTTCTTCATTCAAATGCTTGTAAACACTCGCTGAAACATCAGGTCCAAGAGAAATAAGAAGGATGGCAGCTTTTTGTTTGCCATTTAATTCCTTTTGTTCTTTTCTTGCCATATAGCTTCTTTCCTCCTTAAACTAATCTTCAGCAATCCAAGTACGGAGCAATTTGGCAAAGTCTTCTGGATGTTCTTTAGCCATCTTTTCCAGTTGTTTTCTTCTAACCGTGCCCTCATTTTCTTGTTCCTGATTTACATCTGGCACGAAAATCGGCTCTGGCAGTTCAGGAATGCTTTCCTCGACATCAATCCGATTTTTACGCATCCGCAAGAATAAAAATAACAATAAAACAATAATTGCTAATAACACTCCTCCAACTGCATAAATCCACCATGGAACCTTCGTTTGGGATTCTTCTTTGAAGTTTATTTTCCCATTAAACTTCTGAACGGAAACAACAATTTTATCATTGATTTCCTGATCAGTTAGGGCTTTCCCAGAACTATTTTTATCAATACTTGTCCTGACAATCGTTCCTAAAATCTTGGTAATATCATTTACTCGCGCTTTAGGGAGTGAATTAGGATTATTCGGATTTGGTGGTTCAACCATTACTTGAATACCTAAATCCCTGATTTTATATGGACTTTCTACAATTTGTTTACGAATCCGGTTGACTTCATAATTTACTTTGTCATCAATCTTTTCATAGTCCCCATTTGAATCACTTCCAGAAAGGTAACTGGATTCTGTATCAGCGGAATTTTCAGCCTGAGGGGTTCCTCCTGCTTGATTTCCCTTTCCTGTGAAGGTCTCACTAATTTTTTGTGCACTAATTGCGATACCCTTCATGTTCTCTTTGTCAACAGGTTCTACAAGATTTTCTTCTCGATTTTCTTGAGTAAAATCAATATCTGCAGAAACAGATACAACTACTTTATCTTGCCCCATAAGCGTACCAAGCATCATTTGAACTTGACGTTGAACATCCCGTTCTATTTGTTTTTTAACATCATTTTGAGTAGCAAATGAAGAACCTGTTAAAGAATTTTTTTCTTTATTTAGGTCAAAGTACTCAAAATATTGGTTCATGATGACGATATTATCTGTAGGGAGATTCGGAACACTTTTGGAAACCAATTGATAAAGGCCCGTAATTTGATCCTCCCGAAATTGAAAGCCTGGTTTCGTATTTAATACAATAGAGGCTGAAGCTTCGGCATCTTTATCGCTAACAAAAATCCCTTTTTCAGGAAGATTAATCATGACTTTCGCATCTTGAACTCCGTCAATTCCTTTGATTAAGTTCGCCAATTCTGTCTGCATGGCATCCAACTTTATCACATTAAATTCATTATCTGTTGTTCCAAGTCCAGCATTTTGGCTAAAAAAGGAATAATCGATACTACCTGATTTTGGAAGACCTTCTGCTGCGAGCTGTACTTTTAATGAATCAACATTTTCTTCAGGAACCTTAATGGTTGCTCCACCGTCAGCAATTTCAGATTGAATCCCCTTTGCATCCAGACTTTGTTTGATCGTGCCCGTCTCTGTCGGTGACAAATTACTGTATAAAGGAACAAGAGTAGTCCTTGTGGCAAAATAAGAAGTTATACCAACCACTGCGGCAAGAAGAAGAATTGTGCTAATATAAATCATTTTTTGCTTTTTTGATCGACTTGACCAAAAAGATTTGAAATTGTTTAGATTTTTCTTCAATGATTCGTTCATGTTTTTCCCCCGGTTACTCTGTCTATTCATCGGCAGTCTATAACCGCTTCATTCTTTAGTATTCTTTGAACTTCAATTATTAAAGTCCATAATTGAAGTTAGCACTGCTTTTAGCTTCTATTAAACTTGCATTCTCATCATTTCTTGGTAAGCTTCAATCACTTTATTACGAACTTCTAGCGTTGCTTGCAATGTTATATTAGCCTTTTGCTGAGCAATCATTACTTGGTGTAAATCAACATTTTCACCATTTGCTAACATTTCCGTCATTTTATCTGCTTCTAGTTGGGAATTATTAATTTTATTAATAGAGTCCTTTAAGACGGACGCAAAACTCTTTTGTGCATCGAATGGTGTAGTAGAAGTTTGATTAACACTTTTGTCGGCGGATGGTAAAGCCTGCAGTACAGATGGAAATGTTATTGTATTCACTTAGTTTTCTCCTCTATTTTCCGATTTCTAAAGCCTTCATCATCATACCCTTTGAAGCGTTAAAAACGGTAACATTCGCCTCATATGAACGGGTGGCACTCATTAAATCTACCATTTCACGAAGTGGATCAACATTTGGGAGCTGAACAAATCCATCCTGATTTGCATCAGGATTTTCAGGGTCATATACCATCTTAAATGGTGTAGTAGTGTCTTCTTGTATTTTTGAAACCATAACACCATTCCCTGTTGTATTGGAACCATTCAGTCCAATAGCCTTTTGTAGATAAGAAGAAAATGATCCGTCTTTTGGCTGTAAAACAACCGACTTTCGTCGATACGGCTCCCAAGACCCATCAGGTAATCGTTTTCCCCGAGTGGTATCCACATTTGCCATATTGGATGAAATAACATCCATTCTAAGTCTCTGAGCCGTTAGCGCTGAAGCTGTCGTATTCATGCTGTTGAAAATGGACATCCCTACTTACCTCCCCTGATCACATTTTGGAGCATGGAAAACTTACTGTTTAGCTGTTCTACTAATGCATTATAATAGATTTGATTTGTTGCTAAGTCTGACATCTCTTGATCTATGTCAACGCTATTCCCATTGTTATTGTATTCTACATTTTTGCGTACAACGAGCTCTGATTGGGAGTTTGAGTCATTAGAAAAATCAAGATGTCTCGGATCAGTTCGAAATGTGTTAAAATTCTGGTTTATTTCATCCTGAAATATTTTTTTAAATCGAACATCTTTCGCTTTATAGTTTGGCGTATCTACATTGGCTATATTTTGTGAGATAACTTTTTGTTTTAAAGATGAATAGTTAAGTGCATGATCTAGTGAAGTAAATGTATTTGAAAATAACTTCAAGATTGACACCTCTTTCGACAAAATCAAAATTTGTAACATTATGTAGAAAAAACAAAGAAAATATTAATCTTCTTTTAATTGTAATGAATCTGAAATAAGATGTCTATCATTACTCCATTAATTTTTTATATCTATTTCATCGAATTTTTCCCAATTCATATAATTTTCAAATTAAATAAACCCAAATAATATGTTG
>DATFAH010000446.1:0-5852 GCA_035254805.1 Caryophanales bacterium
ACAGCCCAAATCACCGAAGTCAAATTAGCTGCAAGTGCAGATAATCCAACATACCTTAACAATAGCCACGATAATCGATTTCTTTATTCAGTTATGAAGTCTGGAGAAAATGGTGGGGTGGCAAGTTTTTCTGTTAATGAACAAACCGGGGATCTTACACTACTTAATTCCCAGGTATCAGCCGGCTCCCCACCTTGTCATGTTAGTGTGGATCGCCATAACCAGTTTGTACTTAGTGCCAATTATCATAAAGGGACGGTTGAATCTTATTTAATCAATCAAGAAGATGGGACAGTAACTCCCCCTGTTTCGATCATTCATCATGAAGGACATGGACCGGATCCTAGGCAAGAAAAGCCCCATACGCATTTTGCTGGAGTTACCCCGAATGAAAAATACCTTGCTGTTGTGGAATTAGGCGCTGACCAATTAATTACCTATAAAATCAGTAATAATGGAAAGTTAATAGAAGTAAATCGGTTGGCAATCTACCCTGGCAGCGGTCCAAGACATCTCGCCTTTCATCCAAACGAGAAATTTGCTTACATGATGACAGAGTTTAGTTCCGAGGTAATTGCTTTAACATTTAACCCTGAAGATGGCAGCTTTACTGAAATCCAGACGATTTCAACCATTCCAGATAATTTCAAAGAAAATAATCAAGGAAGTGCAATACATATTTCGGCTGATGGCCGTTTTGTATATGCTGGAAACCGCGGTCATAATAGTATTGCCGTATTTCAAGTGAATATCGAAACAGGCATACTTCAGTTTGTAGAACATGTATCCTCGGAAGGGAACTGGCCACGAGATTTTGTGATTGATCCGACTGACAAATTTATTGTTGCTTCAAATCAAGAATCCAACAACCTTGTTTTGTTTGCCCGTGATATAACAACCGGAAAACTCACACTATTACAGTCTGATATTACCGTTCCAGAACCTGTTTGTGTGAAATTTTTACATTATTAATTGAAAAAAAGACAGATGAAGCTGTCAGCTCAATCTGTCTTTTTTTTAAAAAAATTATCTTGCTAATAGTTGATCAATGACGTTAATGAGTTCCCCAATTTCAGGCTTACTTACTTGGGCATCTGCACCAACATTTTGTCCTTTATGGCGTAGGTCTTCTGTGATAAGAGAGGAAAAAATGACCACAGGCAGTTTTGATAATACTGGATGATCTTTTACTTGTTTTGTTAAAAATAGTCCATCCATTACAGGCATTTCAATATCAGTGATAATTAAATCAACGGTCTTTTTAATGTCCGTATCCTCTTTGATCTCATGCATTAAATAATCGAGCGCATCTTTCCCATTTTCAAAGAAATTAATTTTTCGAAAGCCTGCCTCTGTTAAAGTATCTGAGAGCAATTTCCGCAGTAATGATGAATCCTCAGCCACTACAATTCTAAATGTTGATCGATCCCGTTTTTCAATATGTTTTAGGCGATCATTGTTTATTCCAGTAGAAGGATTAATATCCACGACAATTTTTTCAAAGTCCAAAAGTAAAATCATTTCATTTTCTTTACGAATAACACCAATTACTTGGCTATCATGACTTTGATATAAGCTTGATGGCTTTTCAATATCCATCCAAGAAATGCGATGAATTTTATCTACTCCATGGACATGAAAAACAACCTTCTGTTTATTAAATTCAGTCACAATGTACTTATCCAATGCCGGCTGGCTGGATTCTGGATATCCTAATACTTTGGCGATGTTTACGACAGGAAGAATCTCTCCCCTTATTTCAATAATCCCTTCAATATTTTTATGGGAATGGGGAATGGATACTACCGGAATAGGGTTAATAATTTCTCTCACTTTAATGACATTGATTCCAAATTTATTACTTCCGACACTGAATTCAACAATTTCAAGTTCATTTGTTCCGCTTTCTAATAAGACTCCTTTGTTTTCCATATCTTACACCTCCACAGCTTCTTGTAACGCTATCTCTGCTAATTCTTTTCTCTGATCCAAAAAATTTACTTGCTTCCTAGTATCCTCTAGTTTATCATCCACAACACTAGCATCGTCAATATGTTTAAGAATCATTTCATTCATATCATCAAATAGTGATTTTGTATCACTGATCTCATTCATTACATTTTGTGAATATTGACGTTGCTCCTCAATATTGTAAATAACTTCGCTTACCTCTGTTTGGACATTATTGATTACACCAGAAATATAATCAATTTTTTGTGAAGTATCAGAGCTTAAATTTATTCCATTTTTAACTAATTCTGTGCTTGTTGTCGTAGAACTGAGTGTTTCTTGAATATCTGTTTGAATATTTTTCGTTAGTTCACTTATGCTGTTGGTACTTACTGCTGTATTTTCAGCTAACTTCCGAACTTCCTCAGCAACAACCGCAAACCCTTTCCCTTGTTCCCCAGCTCTTGCTGCCTCGATCGAAGCATTTAAGGCTAATAAATTCGTTTGGTCAGCAATCTCTTTAATCACTTTGACGATCAGCTCAATTTCTTTTGAACGTTCATTTAATTGGTTCATTTTATTAAAAGTCTCTTCAAGCTGGGTACCCAACTGTAAAATTAATTGTTCCACCAGGCTGACAGACTTTCTTCCTTCATCCGATTTTAGAACCATATCCTTCGCAGATTCGATCAAAATTTCACCTTTATCGGAAAGAATCCTCGAACTATCAAAAGAATGCTGACTAAGATTGTTTACCTTATCGAATCGTTCCTTTATTTTTAGTACCAAATCTCCCATGACATGGTGTTGGCTGTTTACCAATTCATGCTGGTCAATGGTTTTCGTTAATTCCAAATTGAATGTCTCTATGAAATGATTGAAGAATTCTTCCTTTTTCTTTGCTTCTTCAATAACAGAATCAAGTCTTGTTCGTAATTCTTGATTTTCTTCTATTAAACTTTGATATTTTCCTTTGGTAATTAACATGTATTATCCTCCAATGGTAATATAATCCCTTTACGCCAACATGTTACATTATTTCTAATCTATTATAATATGTAGTTAATAGAATTTTAAGTCATTACTAGCAATTAACGGCTATTTTATTTTGTAAAAGCATAAATTTTTTGTTTTTTCTCCCCAAAGAAGAAGGCCTGTTAACCTTCTTCAAATTCCTGCATTGGTCATAATTTGTATCATTTGTGTGGAATTCGGATAATCGAATTCCTCATACTGCTTAATGACCTTTGATACATCGTAATCTACCCTTACAAGCGTTGTATGGAAATAATCCTCTTCGATATCCAACAAGACATATGATGCCATTTGCATACCATCAAATGGCATACCAACACTACCGGTATTAATAAGGCATTTTCCATTAATATAGCGGATAAATGGCTTATGTATATGCGCATACAAGTATATATCTGCATCATTCATCATCAATTTTTCTTTTAAAACTTCATCACTTTCAAAAGGCTGCACCATTTTAAATAAATTATTAGGCGTTGCATGGAAGGCATGAATCTTCACATTTCCTAGCTGCACTTTTAACTCTGATGGCAGGTTCTTTAAATATTGAATGCTGTCCTCATCCAATTGATTGAAACCCCAATCTCTTTCCTTCTTCATCATTTCAAATGCTGTTGGTGATACTTCCTCTTCTCGAATCCCTCGTACCATCCATTCTTCAGCATTTCCTTTAATGATTTCCGCGTTTATGGACCTAAGCAAATCAAGTGATCGCTTTGGCTCTGGGCCTTTAAAACAAATATCTCCTAACACAAAGATTTGATCTACTGCTTTTTTATTTATATCATTTAAAACCGCATCCAAAGCAACAGCATTGCCATGAATGTCAGAGATAAAGGCTACTCGCATGTTTTTTCCCTCCGATTTTTTAAATACCTTTTTATTATATACAAAAAATAAGCCGAAGTATGAAAACACTGCTCAAGCATAATCTGGGTTAATTTTCAAAAAATATTGACATTTCCCAAAACAATGTGAATTTTAAAGAAAAGTCTAAATATTTTTTCACTTATCAAGAGAGGTAGGGGGAACGATCCATTGACGCCTCAGCAACTGGCAACTTTTTCTTATTTATGACCTTTTACTTCCTTCTTGTCACCCTTCCAAGCTTAAAAGGAACTAAAGCTCATTTTTGAAACAATAACGCCAACGATGAAGGAACCAAAGCCAATTCCGGTATCATAGATGGATAAAAAGGTCGCTGTCGCAAGCCCTCTTTTTTTCCGAGCAACGTCTTGGATCGCGATTGTTTGGAGTGTTGGGAAAATCGTACCCCAGCCTACATGTTAAGTGCCTTTTATTTACTTGTTGGTGTGTTGCTGTTCTACATCCTTCACACGCGGAAACAATATGAAAAGAAAAATGATTTAGACAAATGTTTTTTTATATAGCTGAGGGGAATGTCTATTCTTCAAGATTTGATAAAATGTACGCTTATTAACATAAAAAATGAAATAATTATCATACTTGCTACCCATAACCAAGCTAACTCCATATTTCCTGAATCAATGGCAACGTAAATAGCTGTTGGAATTGTTTGGGTTTTTCCAGGAATGTTTCCTGCAAACATTAAAGTGGCCCCGAACTCACCTAATGCTCTCGCAAAACTTAATATTGCACCTGAGATGATTGCTTTACGTGCAAGAGGAATCGAGATAAACATAAATAAACGGAATTCATTTGCTCCGTCCACACGAGCAGCATTCTCAATATCTTTATCTATCCCTTCAAATCCTGTCCTTGCAGATTGATACATTAGAGGAAAGGATACAATAGTTGAAGCAATCATAGCCGCCCACCAAGTAAACATAATAGGCTGTTTAAAGACCCACTCAATCAATTGTCCTACTGGGCTGTTCCGTCCAAAAAAAATAATTAACATAAAGCCTACAACCGTTGGAGGTAAAACTAACGGTAATAGGAAAATGGTATCAACTAAGACTTTTCCTTTGAATTCTCTATTAGCCATTACCTTTCCAAAAAACAATCCTAAAATTATTACCAATATAGCTGATATAGATGCAATCTCGACGGATAGTTTAACAGGAGTCCAAAAGCTGTTTGTCATCTTTAATTATTAAAGCTCCTTAAATCCATATTTTTGTAAAACATTCATAGATTTGTCATTTTGTAGATAATCGTAGAAAAGTTTGGTTTCTTTTAGATGGGTACTATTCTTAATGACCCCTACTGGATAAATAATCGGTTCATGTGTGTTATCCTGTGCAGTAGCAACAATTTCAACCTTTTGAGAAGTTAACGCATCTGTCTTATAGACAATACCTGCATCAACATTGTTCGTCTCAACATATGTAAGCACTTGGCGAACATCCTTGGCATAAACTACGTTGCCTTCTATCGTTTTCCAGACATTTAACTTATCTAATGTTTCCTTGCCGTACTGCCCAGCCGGTACAGACTCAAGGGTACCAAGTGCTATTTTATCAGCTTTTGTAAGGTCTTCGAAGGTCTTTATCCCTTTACTTGAACCCTTTGGTACTACCAACACAAGGTCATTACCTACTAAATCTATTCCGTTATTCTTTTCAATAAGTCCATCAGTAACTAATTTTTGAAATTTATCCTCTGCCGCGGAGAAAAAAAGATCAACAGGTGCTCCTTGAGAAATTTGTTGTTGCAGTGCCCCTGATGATCCAAAGTTAAAGTTTAGTGTAATATTTTGATTTTCTTTCTCAAAGTCTGCTTTAATGTCTGTCAAAGCATCTTGTAAACTTGCTGCAGCTGAAATAATTAATTCCACTTTCTTTTTCGATTCTTCTTGTTTTTTTTGCTCCTCTGTCTTCTTTGTTTGCTCATTAGTGGAACACCCAGAAATGATGAGCAATAGAGTCATCACTGAGAGAAAT
>DATFAH010000447.1:0-2546 GCA_035254805.1 Caryophanales bacterium
TAGATATTCCTAAGGGTATAGATAAATCTAAAACAATTGCTTGGAGTACACCGAATAGCTTGCCAAAAGGAGAAGAAAAAGCTTTATTAAACACATTGTCTCATCTTGATAAAGGAATTAAACCTACAGGACAAATTGGCAAGAAGTGGGGAGCACCTTTTGGTAATAAGGAAGGCCATTTACCTCAAGGAAATTATAGGGAATACACGGTTGCACCACCACCAGGTAGTACTAATCGAGGAACAAGAAGAGTAGTACAAAATACGGATACAGGTGCACTGTATTATACATGGACACATTATGGATAAGCTGGTAATCCTCTATTTGTAAGAATTAGGTAGGTGTTTGTTAATGGAAACATTATATATTCAATCAAAAGTTTTTATTATTGAGAAAAAAGTAACAGCTTCATGTTTAGAATTTTTGAAAGATAATCAATATCTTACCTTTGAATTAAAAGGTGAAAACGTCAAAAATATTACTAGTTTTTTAAAGTATATTGATGGTAAATTACCGCTCGATCCCCCTTTAGACCCAAATGGTTTGTTTAATAGGGATGCATTTGTAGACTCGTTATGGGGGGGTTAGATAATCTTTTAGAATGCAAAGGTGTAAATAAAGTGGCTTTTTTGTGGCATGATGTTGATAACATGATTAATTTTGGATTTGATGATTTAATTAAACTAATTGAAAGTTTTAATGAATTAATTTGTTTCCTTCAATCAACGGAATACGGACTATCAGAACCAATTGATTTATTATTATGTTTTACTGGTAATAAGGATACACTAAAGAGATTGATAGAGGTTATGACAAATTAATCTATTTGACCTAAAAAACCTTGGATAAAGTTTTTTTACCAAGTTTTTTTGGAGATTATTTGGGGTTTAAAAAAGTTGATTAAAAGTAAACAATACAGCAGATAAGGCTTAATACATATGATGGAGTGCCGAATGAAAAGCACTTTCCAATAAAAACTCACTTAACCAATGCTCTATATGTATAGAGAATTACTAAATTATTTAGACGTACAATACTTTGAAAAGTATGTCCTAATTTACTAAACATCAACTGCAAAACAACTCTCAAAATTATCAGTTACGTCCATACTTAAAGTAAAATTACTAGCCTTCGCTTTCTCCCTGTCTAATAAATATTTTTAAATCTGCTCGCAACTTTCCCCCACATAGAACGATTACTAGATTGTTCACACCTTTTCCTTTGTTGCTATTCGATAATAATGAGTTCTTCCACCTTGATGTCCAATGCTTTACAAACTCTTTCTAGTGTATCCAAGTACACCCTGTCCACCATGTCTGAACAAAGGTGGACAGGGTGTTGGGGCTTAGGTTTGTTAATCGAGCCAATTCTCGCTGCGACATGTTCCGTTCTTTGATAATTTCATTCAAATTTAGCCGTATTGTCATGTGTTCCCCTCGCTTATTCGTATTATTTTTACGATACAATACAAATTTGTATCGTGAAAGTAACATAAAAAGAGGAAGGGAAATACCACGCCAATATCCATCAAACTAAAGCAAATTCTTAAAGAACGTGACTTATCACAACGTGAGTTAGCACGAATGGCAGGGCTGCGACCAAATACAATCAGCCATCTTTGTTCAGACAATGTGGATAGAGTTTACCTCTCAACATTAGAAACGGTATGAAAAGTGTTAGACATCGACATTCAGGAACTAATCGAGGTGGAGTAGCCTCTCGTCATAGTAATCGTTTTAATGCACGTAAAAGTTGCGAAAAATTTTATAAAGCAGGGAGAAAACAAAGATAAAGTATTTGAGGATGGGAATGGTGGTATCTGATGATTTTTAGGTTATTTAAAGAGATAAAAATATATTAAATAGGATATTCATGTTAAAGGTTTTGTACGTACTACATTATTTTGGTAAAACTACACATTGAGATTACGAGGATTACTCTTGTTCTCATTATAAAATATGATTTATTCGCCACTGGATAGCCCCACTTAAAAAAAGAAACCTTGAAAGGCATATAGCCAATCAAGGTTAATATCAATAAATACATTTAATGACTACCATTATAATCCATTTCTACATCAATATTATCTAGGTTTAACTTACTAATTTCTTCATCTTCTAAATCCCCTATTACGGCAATCATTCTAATATCTTTATTCGCCTCACCTTTTAACATGATTTTTGACCTAAATAAATTAAATCCATGTTCTTCGGCTAAATATTCTGAAAGTATTTCTAGAATATCATCTTCATTAAATTTAAAAATTTTTCGTTTTAAATATTTTTTTTCACTCATATATTTCTTTACCATCCTTTGTTTAAAGTTTCTAAGGCTTTGTGTAAAGCACTCTGTATATATTTGTCTTTCCTTAATGAGCTAGGTAATCTATTTCCTTGTTCTGTAAGAAGTTCGCCTGTTCTGAAATCATAAAAATATTTACCAATCCAGAACCGCCTCTTTCCAAATCTAAAGATAACTTCTTATATCCTTTAGTGGAATAATATTCAAAAATCTTAAGTTGTCCATTCCTTTTCCACTAAAGAACT
>DATFAH010000448.1:0-3329 GCA_035254805.1 Caryophanales bacterium
GTGGGGCGAAGTCGTTCCCGAATCGAAAACGATCACCGTGCCCGCGCTGGACGTGAAATCAAAGCCCGACTTCGCCGTGCGAGTGGTCTGGATGGACGGCCGTTGGGGCGCGACGCTGCAAGACCGCGCGGTCTACAACGCCTGGGGCACGCGAATTGGTTTCACTCCTTCGCGCTCCATGAACCGTTCATGAGACGCGTATTCACATATTTTTTGATCCTTCGCGCTCCATGAACCGTTCATGCGACGCGTATTCACATATTTTTTGCTCCTTCGCGTTCCATGAACCGTTCATGCGACGCGTATTCACATATTTTTTGATCCTTCGCGTTCCATGCACCGTTCATGCGACGTGTTCGCAACCATTTTTTGTTCCTTCGCGCTCTATGAACACTCTTCAAAGCTACCACGAGGCCCTTTACGACTATTAGAACCTAATCCCAAGAACAAAAAAGAAGGAGCATCTTCACTCCTTCTCAAAAAAACGTAATCCTTTTTCAATCTCTGCTTGTACATCTAGATCCGATTCTTTCTCTTTGGCTTTTTCCAGTGCAGCTAAGGCATCATCACCGCCAATTTTTCCGAGTGCCCATGCAGCGGTGCCCCTGATGACAGGCCTCGTATCATTCTTCATTACATCTATCAACTCAGGTATAGCTGTTTCATCTTTAAAATGGGCAAGCGCGATAATCGCATTTCGTTGGATTGGTTTTTTTCCTCGCCAAGATCCTGCCAGGCTGCCAAACCTCTCTTTAAATTCCCGATTACTCATTTTTAAAATGGGCTTTAACAGCGGCTTAACGATCTCTGAATCCGGTTCAATTTCAGGGTGGAAGTGATAGTCCTTCCCCTTATTTTTAGGACAGGCAGTCTGACACGAATCGCAGCCATACACCCTATTCCCAATTTTCTCGCGAAATTCATCCGGAACAAAATCTTTCGTTTGTGTTAGAAATCCAATACAGCGCTGGGCATTAATCTGACCACCCTGCACTAGTGCTCCAGTTGGACAGGCATCCAAACATGCTGTACAGTCACCACATTGATCCTCTATTGGTGTATCTGGTTCAAATGGAATACTCGTAATCATCTCACCAAGATACACATAAGAACCAAACTCAGGAGTAATAATCGAACAGTTTTTTCCGCTCCAACCAATTCCTGCTCTCTCGGCAACTGCCCGGTCAGACAACTCACCCGTATCAACCATAGATTTTAATCTTACCCCGGGAACCTTAGCAGAAATAAATTCTTCAAGTTTTTTTAACCGATCCCTTATAACGGTGTGGTAGTCCATTCCCCATGATGCTCGGCAAAAAATGCCTCTTCTTTCACCTTTTTTACTTTCAACACGAATTTTCATTTTTGATGGGTAGGCAACAGCAATCGAAATAATCGAGCGAGGCTCTTCCATTAGTAATGCAGGCGTAACCCGTTTTTCAATATCTGGCTCCTCAAAGCCTGATTGATAATGAAGTTCTTGCTGGCGAATCAATCTATTTTTAAGTTCATCAAACGTATTGGCTGTTGTAAAACCAATTTTATCAATGCCAATTTGTTTGCTATAATCGATCACTTCTTGTTTAAGTTGTTTAATATCCATTTCAATACCTCCTTTTCTAAAAAGGATACCGATTTTATGATAAACTAAATTCAACAGATTTTGGAGGTGGAAACATTGGAAATTCAAATTTCCTCAGAAATATCAAGCTTGGTTCCAGATTTTAAAATTGGAATCATTGAATATAAGAACATAACGGTAGCAGATTCTCCACCCATGCTAAAAAGCAAATTGCAGTTGTTTCAAGAATCCCTATTTTTTGATCTTGAAAATAAGAATGTCACAGAATTACCAGGGGTTCAAGAATGGCGAAGCATTTTTAAAAAGACAGGAAAAGACCCAAACCGCTATCGCCCATCTGTTGAGGCCTTATACAGAAGGGTAAAAAAGCAAAACTTTCTTCACGCCGTCCAAAGTGCCATTGATGTAAACAACCTATTTTCATTACAATATGAAGTGCCCATCGGAATTTATGATTTGGAAAAATTGTCTGGATCGATCACTATACGAATTGGACAAGAAAACGAAGAATATATCGGATTAAATGGTCGTCCAAATTCTTTAAAACAATTAATCCTTTCAGCTGATGCACAAGGTCCATTTGGCAGCCCCTTTGTTGATTCAGAACGATCTCCTGTTACCGAAAAAACAAAAAATGCCTTGCAAATTATTTATTTAAGGCCTTCCACCAACCTCGAAAATGCCACAAAGCTTACAGAATCTTTAATGAATATGTTCATTCAAATTCACGGAGGCGAAGCTTCGTTTCAAGTCATATCATAATAAAAGCGCAATGTATCAGATACATTGCGCTAGGTTCATTATTATGTATGGAGCGGGTGATGGGAATCGAACCCACTACATCAGCTTGGAAGGCTGAGGTTTTACCAGTAAACTACACCCGCAAAATAAATACATTCAAATTAATAACATGATTAATTATATGTGATTTAATATTACTTGTCAATAATTTTTCCAGGTAAAAAAACTTCTTAATAAAGGAGTATATTCAAGCTTCAGATGTAATGGGATGTTTCACACCCAAAGGAAACGAAAGATCATGATTTGTTTTAACAAATAATGCTCCTTCCCTCTTATATAAATGACGATCTAGCTTATGCCCTTCAAAATCAGGGGTATAGTGGTAAACAATATGATTCGTCTTTTTATCAGCAATCGACGATAAAATAGACTCCATATTGACCTCCCTTTTACTAATAATATTATAAATATCCAGTTGTTTCCTATTCTTCTGGAAAATAACGATTGCATCCTCCTGCTCATGATAATAAAGATTATGATTAAAAACATTCAAGCAATGGTACATTGTAATACTTTGTGAATTGCTTGTAGCAAATACTTTGGAAACAGGAATTCTATCTTTTACAACTTGATAAAGAAATTCTAGATCCTCTTTTTTGTCAACATCCAGCTTTCGAATACCACCTACAGGAGCCTGATCCACCGTATACTCCAGCGAAAATTGATATTCTTCCACTTCACGAAACCCAAACTTCGGATAAAAGTCCAAAACCGTGTCATTTGCAAAAAGATACATAAAATTGTATTGATCTTTGTACTCTTCTAATACCTTGTTCATTAATCTCGAAGATAGGCCTCTATTCCGATATTCTGGATGTGTCATAACCGTACCAATTTGCAGTGCCTTATATTTCTTGCCTTGGATAATAAAATCAATGATATTAACGGAAACATTTGCAACCACTTTGTTTCCATCCACAAAGGAAAATGGAATATATTGATCACC
>DATFAH010000449.1:0-4582 GCA_035254805.1 Caryophanales bacterium
AAAACCAAATTGTTCAAGATAAAGAACCAGTTACATAATGTAGATTAGTCGTACAAAACGTAATGTGGTAAAATAATTTATGAGCCTAATATATAGATCTATTTGGGAGAGTTAAAATGAAAAAAATGATGCTGCTTAACGGGCCAAACTTAAATCTACTTGGAAAACGAGAACCAGGGATTTATGGAACGACAACTCTTGTTCATATTGAGAGCCAAATAACCAAGCTTGGAATAGAACATGGGGTTGAAGTAATTTGCAAGCAATCAAATCATGAAGGGGAAATGGTTGATTGTTTGCATGATGCCTTTGATTTTGACGGGGTTATTTTGAATGCAGGAGCGTTTACCCATTATAGTTATGCTATTCGTGATGCAGTTGCAGCCATTGTGGCACCCGTCATTGAAGTACATATATCAAATATCCATGCCCGAGAACCATTTCGTCATGTTTCAGTATTGGCTCCTGAAACAAAAGGACAAATTGTTGGTCTAGGGATAAAAGGGTATGAACTTGCTTTTTATGCCCTATTAGATGAAAAAGGAGAGAGGTAACGAAATGGTTAAATTAGATAAATTAAGATTCGATTTTTCTTCTGCAGGAATTGATGGAATGTTAATTACCAGCCCTTTTAATCGCCGTTATATCGCAAACTTCACTGGATCTGCCGGAGTGGTCCTCATCAGTGTGGATCAAGCACAGTTTATTACAGATTTCCGTTATGTGGAACAAGCAACAAAGCAATGCCAAGGATTTGAAGTTGTACAGCATACTGGATCTATTCCAAATGAAGTAGCAGAGCAGGTCAAAAAATTAGGAATTAAAAAACTTGGTTTTGAAGAAGATTACTTAACTTTTTCTTCATTTAAATCTTATGAAAATGCGAT
This sequence comes from Caryophanales bacterium, assembly GCA_035254805.1. Lineage (GTDB taxonomy): Bacteria > Bacillota > Bacilli > Bacillales > Cytobacillaceae > JAUZPL01. Next base: position 888 of record DATFAH010000449.1, read on the forward strand.
TGAAGCTGAATTAGTTCCTGTTTCCGGCTTAATTGAAAAGTTACGCTTGATTAAGAACTATGCAGAGATTAAGATATTAAAGGAAGCAGCGGATATTGCTGATGCTGCATTTAAACATATTATAGATTTCATTCGCCCTGGAAAAACAGAACTTGAGGTTTCGAATGAATTAGAGTTCTTTATGAGAAAGGCCGGTGCAACATCTTCTTCATTTGATACCATTGTTGCTTCAGGTCTTCGTTCAGCCTTACCACATGGGGTTGCCACCGACAAAGTAATTGAAAAAGGGGATATCGTTACATTAGATTATGGTGCATACCATAAAGGGTTTGTTTCTGATATAACTAGAACGATTGCCGTTGGGGAACCAGATGCCAAATTGAGGGAAATTTATCAAATTGTCTTTGAAGCGCAGATGAGGGGAATGGACGGAATTAAACCAGGAATGACCGGTAAAGAAGCAGATGCATTGACTAGGGATTATATTTCAGAAAAGGGCTTTGGTGAATATTTTGGACATTCCACAGGCCATGGAATCGGACTTGAGGTACATGAAGGTCCAGCGCTTTCTAGTCGTTCAGATGTTGTTTTAAAACCTGGGATGATCGTAACCTGTGAACCGGGTATTTATGTGCCAGGCCTAGGTGGAGTTCGTATCGAGGATGATACAATGATAACTGAAGATGGTAACGAAGCACTTACACATTCCACAAAAGAACTTATTATTCTGTAATGATATTAGGAGGATTTAACGCATGATTTCTGTTAACGATTTTCGAACAGGTTTAACTATTGAAGTGGATGGGGGCATTTGGCGTGTTCTTGATTTCCAACATGTAAAGCCTGGAAAAGGAGCAGCTTTCGTACGCTCCAAGCTTCGCAATTTACGTACTAGTGCTATTCAGGAAAAAACCTTCCGTGCAGGTGAAAAAGTTGCAAAAGCTCAAATTGATAACCGCAGAATGCAGTATTTGTATAAAAATGGCGATCAACATGTTTTTATGGATACTGAATCTTACGAGCAAATTGAATTACCAGAGGGCAGCATTGAATATGAATTAAAATTCTTAAAGGAAAACATGGAAGTTTCCATTATGATGTATCAATCTGAAACACTTGGCGTCGAGCTTCCAAATACGGTGGAGCTTGAAGTTACTGATACTGAGCCAGGAATTAAAGGAGACACAGCTTCAGGCGGAACAAAACCAGCAACACTTGAAACAGGTCTTATTGTTCAAGTGCCATTCTTCGTAAACCAAGGTGACCGTCTCATTATCAACACTAATGACAGTTCTTATGTTTCTCGAGCATAATTTATAAACTTAAAGCCTCAGCCCAGATTACGGGACTGAGGCTTGTTTTATATCCTTAATTCTATTGGAAAGACAATATATGTATTTTGTGTGAAAAAAATCCTCTAAAATTTTGAACAATTTATAAAACTAATTCTTTCTTACTAGTGTGATCTATTTTTCAATACTAAAATGAAGAAGAGATCAATAGTCAACTTTTAACAAGGATATAAATAAATAGATAAATCGTCAAAAATAGGGGATGTTGAATGGATAGAATAAAAGTATTAATCGCTGATGACCATTATATGTTTATTCGTGGAATTGAAAGTATCCTTACAGATGACGAGTCAATCCAGATTGTCGGAAAAGCCCAAAATGGCAAAGAGGCATATGAATTAGCCATAAAGCAAAATCCAGATGTGATTTTAATGGATGTAAATATGCCTGTTCTTGATGGGGTACAAGCAATGAAAATGATCTTGAAGGAAACCCCAGACATGAAAATTCTAATGCTAACTGTCAATGATACTGAAGAACGACTTTTTGAGGCCTTAAGATTTGGTGCTAAAGGTTATTTATTAAAAAATCTGCTTCCAAATGAACTTTTAACGTTTATTCATATGGTCAACCGTGGTGAAAGCATCCTAACAGGGCAGGTTGTCGGAAAAGTCATCAACTACATATCAAGACATCCGCAAATGGAAACACAAATATTAAATATAGAGAAAAAAACAGATATTTTAACGAAGCGTGAAAAGGAAATCCTATTGCAAGTAATGAAAGGGATGACAAATAGAGAAATAGCGATTGCCCTTTTTATTTCTGAGAATACCGTCAAAAATCATTTAAGGAATATTATGGAAAAATTACAAAAGAATAATCGCATCCAAGCAGCAACATTTGCGATACAGGAAGGCTGGCTGCAAGAACTTTAATAGAAAACTAGGAAGATTCTATTATTACGCTTTTCATTGTCGACACTTCACCAAATAGTAAGATTTTTAGGCTAATTTACTCCTATTATTTGCTAAAATAAACTAGAAATCATTAGTTGGAAGGAGTGATCGTTTGAAGAGAATCATTTCGCTGTTATTGTTATTCATATTCGTAGTTGTCATTGCGGCGGCATGTAGTTCTAAGAAAGAGGATTTGACACTAGATAAAAAGCATAAGCCATTACCAGATTATGTATTGAATTCCTCTGAAAAAGTACAAGAAACTTACCTTTTAGCTGCTAAATATCCAGATGTTTTGGCACAGGTTCCTTGCTATTGCGGTTGTGGTACACAAGATGGCCATGAAAGTAATTTAAATTGCTATATTGACCAAATGGGACCAGACAAAGCCGTTCAGGAATGGGACTCAATGAGTATATCGTGAGACATCTGTATAGATATCGCCCGGGAGGCGGTAGAAATGCATAAGAATGGCAAAAATCCTAAAGAAATTTATCGTTTAATTACGACGAAATATAAAGATGCAGGGGAACCTACTCCAACACCTGAACCAAAATAAGAGGTGGCCCATGAAAAAGAAGTTAATCGGCAGTTATCTTTTTATCGTCATTACCGTTATTACAATTATTGGTATTAATAATTTAAAAGATAACAGTAAGGATTCAAAAGCGATCGCAGCAGGGGAAACAGTTTATAATGAACAATGTATGGCTTGTCACGGTGCAACCGGTAAAGGCGAGGGAGCAAAAGCTGGCACAGCTTTAAACAATCAGCATTTTTTAAATTCTGTATCTGATAAAGACATATATCATTATATTAAAGAAGGCAGAAAAGGATCGACGATGCCAGCTTATAGTTCAATGGTTTCAGAAAAGGATTTAAATCATTTAGTTGCTTTTATAAGGGATTGGCAAACAGAGGATTTAAAATTCACTGTACCAAAAACGATTTCTGGCAACTTTGAAAATGGGGAAAAATTATATAACTTGTATTGTCTCAGCTGTCATGGTGAATCCGGTGCCGGTAAAACAAATATGGGAACTTCACTATCATCTCCGCAGTATTTAAAATATACTACAGATAAACAAATATGGATCACAACAGCATATGGACGTGAAGATACCCGAATGGGTCCCTCCTTAAAAGGTGAAGAGGGAGTTAGACAATTGAAAAAGAGTGATATAACGGATATTGTTACATATGTTCGTTTTTTCCAAAAAGAATAAAAACATTCCAAAAAGCCTCAGTGTTATGAATAAAACACTGGGGCTTTTTTAGATAAAAATATTCATTCTTATTCTGTAGTTTGAATGGTTGCCGGGACATGAAGAAGGATGATGCCCCTGAAACGCTCCAAAAATTAACAAAAAGTTCATTTTCGTTGTAACAGGTAAAAATGGATAAAGTTTATAGTAATTAATAGATGGACATTGTTTTTAGGGGG
>DATFAH010000450.1:0-2062 GCA_035254805.1 Caryophanales bacterium
ATAATATTGAAGTAATTAATCATTCCAATATTACAAGATTGGAAAAAAACACATTATATAATCATGACGAACCGTTCCAATGTGATGTCATTGTTTGGACCGCTGGAATTCAGGCCAATAAAATTGTTCGTGATCTTAATGTTGAACAAGACCCATCAGGCAGAGTAAAGATTACTCCACATCACCATCTGCCCACAGATGAACATGTATTTATCGTTGGAGACTGTGCCAGTCTTCCGCATGCTCCTAGTGCCCAATTGGCAGAGGGACAGGCAGAGCAAATTGCTGAAGTATTTAAAAAGCGCTGGAAAAACGAACCGCTCCCTGCTGCTTTCCCGCCAATAAAATTAAAGGGAGTCCTTGGATCACTAGGGAAAAAACACGGTTTTGGCATGATGGCAGACCGTCCAATCACAGGCCGGGTTGCCCGTTTATTAAAATCCGGGATCCTGTGGATGTATAAGTATCATAATGGGTGATAATAAGAGGCTGACTATTTCTAGTCAGTCTCTTGCTTATTCCGGTTGATATCCATACTTTTCAAGCTCTGCATAAGCTTCCTTCCCCGACAACTTTATCTTTTATCACGACTACTGGATAAAACATATCTTCATTTTTTCTTTTATTTTACATCATTTCATATAAAAATATGAAAGAAAACGAATTGACTCCTTTTTTACAGAATGGATTTTTACTGGCAAGCAATTTATAATAAACCTAGGAGGGAGTTGTTAGTTATGTCTGACCAAGAAATGTTTGAACAAGTTCAAGAGGTGTTAGATAAATTGCGCCCATATCTTCTTCGTGATGGCGGAGATTGTGAACTAATTGATATTGAGGATGGAATTGTGAAACTTCGTTTGCTTGGCAACTGCGGAAGTTGCCCAAGTTCGACTATTACACTTAAAGCAGGAATTGAAAGAGCACTTTTAGAAGAGGTACCAGGTGTACTTGAGGTAGAACAAGTTTTTTAAAAATAAGAAGGCGATTACCATTTCCATGTAATCGCCTTTTTATTACTAAATTTCCAGAATGGTTTATTTTTCAGTTGCTTTCCAATACTTATTAACAAGGGTGGAAGGTTCCTCTCCTGTTAAAACCGCTTTAATATTATCAAGACATAGCTTCATCATTGTGACCCTTGTTTCGACACTTGAACTTCCGATATGTGGTATTGCTACTACATTTGAAAGTTTTAGAAGCGGATGGTCTGCACCGATGGGTTCCTTTACAAAAACATCTAATCCAGCAGCAGCAATATCTTTTTCTACCAGTGCTTCATACAAAGCTTCCTCATCCACAACTGGTCCCCTGCCTACATTGATAAAGATAGCTGAAGGTTTCATTTTTTTGAAAACATCACGGGTGAAAAGATTTTTTGTTTCAGCCGTTAAAGGTGTTAAGCATACAATAAAATCAGACTTTGAAACAAGCTCATCAAATGAACAATAAACAGCCCCAAGCTCGTTTTCCACCTCTGGTTTTCTAGTCCGATTATGATACAGAATATCCATATCGAAACCAGTTGCCCGTTTAGCTACAGTAGAGCCAATTTTCCCCATGCCGACAATTCCAATTGTTTTATGGTGGATATCATGTCCTGCTAAAAGTAAAGGACTCCAGCTTTTCCACTCATCTGCCTTAACCATTTCAGCTGCCTCAACAATCCGTCTAGCCGTAGCCATTATTAGCGCAAAGGCCAAATCTGCTGTTGTATCCGTTAATACATAAGGTGTGTTGCAAATGGCAATTCCTCGTTTGGTGGCGGTTTCAATGTCAATATTATCAAACCCCACTGCCAAGTTTGCTACTACTTTAAGATTTTCACCAATAGTTAGAACTTCTTCATCAATGGCATCTGATAGCATCGTCAATAATGCATCAGCCTTTTTAGCTTCATCAAGTAAAATATCTCTTGGAACAGGAACATCATCATACTCCCACATTTTCACTTCAAAATTGGTTTGAAATTGTTCAACTATATTATTTGGTAGTTTTCGAGTGATAAAAATATAAGGTCTCATTGTACATTTCCTTTCCCACATTGATTTTAATTTAATAC
>DATFAH010000451.1:0-6540 GCA_035254805.1 Caryophanales bacterium
ATATTAAATGGTCTAATTGTGGTTGTTCTGCTATTAATTGCGTTTGTAGCCTATACAATTTTCTCATCAGGCAATGATCATGCATCATCTAAGAAAAATGAAGCAAATCAATCCTTACATAAAGAGAAAAATGATAAAAAGGACAATGAGGCTGTTACAGACAGTAAAACTGCTTCAGACGATGTGGAACAAAGTGATGGTACAGCAGAAGATGATTCAACTGCGGTAGATAATGCGAATAAATCACAAGAGGTTACGGCAGATGAAGGTGAAGACACAGCAGTTCAAAATACTGTCGAGAATCCTGACTGGAAGCCAGTTGGCACCACGCAAACTGGTCAGCATATCGCCAATTATGATTCTAATTCAGCAGACTGGCAGGAAATGCTAAATGCCATTTCTTCTGCAACTGGATTAGATCAAAGTAATATGACCGTTTGGTTTTTAGGTAGAGATAAGACCGCCACAAATGGATCAGTTGGAACAGTATCCTCTAAAGATAAGCAGCAGAAATACCGTGTATATATTCAGTGGGTAGACGGACAAGGCTGGAAACCATCTAAGGTAGAAGAACTTTCAGAAATTGATAGTAGCCATTAACAATGAAAAAGCTGATCCTTTTGGGTCAGCTATTCTTTTTTCATTTTAAAGTGGACCACAGCCGTAAAATAAGGCTTGCCATTATCACTCATAACCACTTGATGTGAGACAGAACTTACCGTGAGTAAAATGGCCTTGTTTACTTCAATTTGAGCTGAAATTTTCTTTTCCAGTGTTTTTAAATCATATGCTTCAAAAAACTCCACTTTATCTTCGATTACATCAAAAGAGAAATTCAAGGTCATAACATCCTTTCTTATTACCACTTTTAATTTTATGATTTTTATTCAGTCCAAGCAAATGAAAGGTTGAATAAACATTTAGAATATGGTAAATTGGGATCAAGTTTTATTTTAATCCATAGTATACTTATAGGAATTGTATATATAAGCAGGAGGCTGAAAAATATGGGCAGGGAGTTTTTAGAAGTATTTGAATATTGGGCTGATTCATATGATGAGACAGTTGTTGGTAATGATTTGGAATATAAAGATGTTTTTTTACATTATGATGAAATCCTTGAAGGTGTTGCAGAGCGATCAATCGGTCATGTTGTCGAATTTGGGGTGGGAACAGGGAACTTAACAATGAAGTTATTAGCTCGGGGGCTAAAAGTCACCGGAATTGAACCATCCGCTCCAATGAGGCGGATCGCTATAGAAAAGCTTGGGGTAGATGCGCTTATTTTAGATGGCGACTTTCTTCATTTTCCAGAACTACAGGCAGTTGATACATTGGTGAGTACTTATGCCTTCCATCATTTAACCGATGAAGAAAAAGCTTTGGCGGTTTTACAATATAGCAAGCTTCTCACAAAAGGTGGTAAAATAGTGTTTGCGGATACGATGTACGAATCCGCCGAGGATTATAACCTTGCAATAAAGGATGCAAAAAACAATGGCTTTTACAATCTGGCAAAAGATTTGGAAACGGAGTACTATACAACCATTCCAGTACTAACGAAGATACTAGAGGATAATGGGTTTACTGTTTCTTTTACCCGTTATAATGATTTTGTCTGGTTAATGGAAGGCATAAAAAGTTAAGAAAGAGGATGAAATATGAAAATTGCCATCATCGGAGCAATGGAAGAAGAAGTAACCTTATTACGAGAAAATATTGAAGGAAAAAAACAAGAGATCGTTGCAGGCTGTGAGTTTACATTTGGTAAAATGCATGGGAAAGAAGTTATTTTACTTAAATCAGGCATTGGTAAAGTCAATGCAGCGATGTCTACAACCATTCTTCTTGAAAAATATAAGCCGGATTATATTATTAACACCGGATCTGCCGGTGGTTTTAATCCTATGCTAAATGTTGGGGATGCTGTTATTTCATCAGAAGTTCGCCATCATGATGTGGATGTAACGGCATTTGGATATGAGTATGGACAGGTACCACAGCTCCCAGCTGCTTTTTTAGCTGATGAAAAATTGGTGGCTATTGCGGAGTCAGCAGCAAAAGAAATTAATGAAATACAAGTCGTAAAAGGAGCAATTGCTACAGGTGACTCTTTTATGAATGATCCTGTTCGAGTAGATTTCATTCGGACAAAATTTGATAATCTTAAGGCGGTGGAAATGGAGGCAGCAGCAGTTGCGCAGGTTGCCCACCAATTTAATGTTCCATTCGTGATTATTCGCTCACTTTCTGATATTGCCGGAAAAGAATCAGATGTTTCATTTGACCAATTTTTAGACAAAGCAGCCGTAAATTCGGCTACATTAGTGATGAAAATGGTCGATGCTTTGAGTTGAAAAGCGGGGGTTAAAATGAAAATTTATCAAAATGTACATGAATTGATCGGTCATACACCTATTGTTGAAATTTCACAGTTTTCACTGCCAGAAGGAGTTCGAATTTTTGCTAAACTGGAATTTATGAATCCAGGTGGAAGTGTAAAAGATCGACTAGGTTTGGAGCTTGTACGTGAAGCATTTGAAAGTGGAAAATTGAATCCTGGTGGAACTGTAATTGAACCAACTGCAGGAAATACCGGAATTGGACTGGCACTGGCTGCGATAAATAAAGATGTACAGGTTATTTTATGTGTTCCGGAAAAGTTCAGTACGGAGAAACAGGAGTTAATGAAAGCACTTGGTGCAAAGGTTGTCCACACCCCAACAGAAAAAGGAATGAAGGGTGCCATTGAAAAAGCTAAGGAGCTTTTAAAGGAAATACCAAACTCTTATTGCCCGCAGCAATTTGCAAATCCAGCAAATCCTGAAACTTACACGAAAACATTAGGCCCTGAAGTTTGGGACCAAATGGATGGGAAGATTGATTTATTTGTAGCAGGGGCCGGGACGGGTGGAACGTTTATGGGCACAGCAAAATATCTCAAGGCTCAAAATAAGGGGATTAAGACCGTAATTGTTGAACCTGAAGGCTCGATATTAAATGGCGGCGAACCTGGTTCCCATAAAACAGAAGGGATTGGGATGGAGTTTCTCCCAGACTATATGGATACAGCCTATTTCGATGCCATTCATACGATTTCAGATGTCGCAGCTTTTGGCTGTGTAAAAGAGCTTGCTGCAAAAGAAGGCCTTCTTGTCGGCAGCTCATCTGGTGCAGCGTTTGAAGCAGCCCTTCTCGAGGCCAAATCGGCAAAACCTGGAACAAATATATTGGTCATTTTCCCAGATGGAAGTGAGCGGTATTTAAGCAAAAAGATATATGAAGGGGGCATTTAACATGAAAAGAAAAACGAAACTAATTCATGGCGGGATTAGCAATGATCCTTTAACAGGAGCTGTTTCCATACCGATTTATCAAGTCAGCACATATAAACAGGACAGCATCGGTGGCCATAAAGGCTATGAATATTCCAGAACAGGAAATCCAACAAGACATGCATTAGAGGAACTCATTAAAGATATTGAGGGCGGTTACGCAGGATTTGCATTTGGCTCTGGAATGGCAGCCATTACGGCTGTTATCATGATGTTTAACAGTGGGGATCATGTTATTTTAACCGATGATGTGTATGGTGGAACTTTCCGGGTCTTAACAAAGGTATTGAATCGTTTCGGGATTGAATCTACTTTTGTTGATACAAGCAATTTAGAAAATATTAAAAATGAAATCCGCCCCAATACAAAGGCATTATATTTAGAAACGCCAACAAATCCACTTCTTAAAATTACTGATATTGAGGCTGCTTCAAAAATAGCTAAAGAACATGGATTACTCTCGATTGTCGACAACACATTTGCTACACCATATTGGCAAAATCCGATTGAACAAGGTGCCGATATCGTTCTGCATAGTGCAACAAAATATATTGGCGGCCATAGTGATGTGGTAGCAGGGCTTGTTGTGGTTAATAGTGAAAAGCTTGCAGAAGACCTTCATTTTGTTCAAAATTCAACTGGTGGGGTTCTTGGGCCGCAGGATTCATGGCTGTTGATTCGCGGAATCAAAACATTGGGAGTTCGCATGGAAGAGCATGAAACAAACACAAAAGCAATTGTTGAATTTTTACAATCTCATCCAAGTGTGAAAAAAGTATACTACCCAGGGCTCGAATCTCATCCAAATCACGAAATTGCCAAAAAACAGACAAGAGGCTTCGGTGGAATGGTTTCCTTTGATGTTGGCAGCGAAGAACAAGTGGCTGATCTATTAAGCAAAGTAAAATATTTTACCTTAGCAGAAAGTTTAGGGGCAGTAGAAAGTTTAATTTCCGTTCCGGCAAAAATGACCCATGCCTCTATTCCAAAGGAACGTAGAGAAGAATTAGGCATTACAGATGGCTTAGTGAGAATTTCCGTTGGCCTTGAAGATGCTGAAGATTTAATTGATGATTTAAAGCAAGCATTACAATAAAATAAAATCCCGGCTCAAACTTTGGAGTCGGGATTTTTTATGTAAATCTACTAATATTTACATCCTCTTTTTGAACGTAAACTATGTTAAAGTAGGTTAGTAGAATGTAAGAAAGCAGGTGAATGTTAATGGAAAAGCGGGCAAAACATCTTTACGAAAAGATGATTGATTATAAACGTTTCGCCACGATTATGTTAGCTGCCGGTGTGTTTTTCTACCTTGGTACGATTATTCCTTCCACAACAAAAAGCAATTTTGATTTAAATATAATGAGCTTTGCATCCTTATTCTTCCTAGCTGTTTCCATCATCCTCTTTTTCCGTTCAAAAAAATATAGAAAAGATCTTCTTGAACTTGACGACACTCAAGAATATTCAATGAAAAAATAAGCATTCACATTAGATGCTTATTTTTTGTTCAATAAAAATGTATTAACGTTTGGAACATAATTGAAATTTTGTGCATATTCCATTTGGGGTTACACTGTTTCCACAGAGGATCGTACCATTGATTTCCATGTTCGAAATTTAAGAGATAAATTACGAAAAATTGGATTTCCAATTGATGAATATTCATCAACAGTATGGGGACTAGGATATGAGTGGATTGATATGGATACTCATTAGGAAAAAATAGAGCATGAATCCCTGCTCTTAAGTTTTTTTCTTGCGTTCTTTTTCTGCGCGGTAAAATTCATGAAACATCTTCATTAATGCTCGTTTTTCGATTCTTGAAACATAACTTCGTGAAATTCCTAGTTCCATGGCAATTTCCCGCTGGGTTTTTTCCTTTTGAAGGTCGAGGCCAAATCGGCCAATGATCACTTCTTTTTCACGATCATCTAACACTTCAATATATTTTTTTATTTTTTCTAGTTCCATGTTCAATTGAATCGTATCAATAACGTCTTCTGATTCAGATTTCAACACATCGATAAGTGAAATTTCATTTCCTTCCTTATCTTGGCCAATGGGATCATGTAAGGAAACATCCTTTTTCGTTTTCTTCAACGCTCTTAAATGCATCAAGATTTCATTTTCAATACAGCGGGCCGCATAAGTGGCTAATTTTGTTCCTTTGCCTTCTGAATAGCTTTCGATTGCTTTAATTAACCCGATTGTTCCAATTGAAATTAAATCTTCAGCATCTTCCCCAGTGTTTTCGAATTTTTTAACAATGTGCGCTACTAGCCTTAAATTATGCTCAATAAGCATGTTACGGGCATGAGAATCCCCTTCGGCCATTAAACGTAAGTATTTTCTTTCATCTGTTGTCGATAATGGCTGTGGAAAAGCATTATTTTTTACATATGATACGAGAAACAAAATTTCTTTCATTAAGTAGCCAAGTGCAGTCAAGATGCCAGACATGATTCATCCACCCCCAATGGCTTAGTATTGCTTATAACTAATTCCTATGAAATAGGGAAGTGGTTTGTGTCTGTCCATTATGTTTTATTTTGATGTCATTTTTTTACGAAAAAAATAAAAATGACCTTCTGGCATAAAGATATGCTAAAAGGTCATGGTAGCGTTTTGGTTACACTTTTTTAAGTTTAAATGAAGCAACCATAAGGAAAGATAAAATAATAACGATAAATAGGAAAATATAAGCTGGAAAGTATGGTACAGCTAAATAACTAAGGGTTACAAGACAGCCTGCTGCAGTAATGGGCAATCCTGTAAAATAGCCATTGCTTTCAGTTATGTTAAAACGTGCTAACCGAAATGCACCACAGCTAATGTAAAACACAGTGAAAAATGAGCCAGGACCACCAAATTCATGTAGAATTCCTTGGTAAAGTAATAGTGCAGGTGCCACACCAAATGATATAATATCACTCATGGAATCCAATTGTTTTCCTAAGTCAGACTCAATATTAAATTTCCTTGCAATCATTCCGTCAAATCTGTCTGCAAGTGCTGCAACAAAAATTAATAATAAGCTTAATCGTAAATTTCCGTGCATAACAAAAATGATGGCGAACCCGCCTAATGATAAATTGAATAATGTCATCATATTTGCTGTTTGTGATTTTAGCTTTTTCAATGTTTGATCAAAAACGTCTAATAAAAACATTTCTCATCACTCCTTTGTACATCGAGCCGA
>DATFAH010000452.1:0-10613 GCA_035254805.1 Caryophanales bacterium
AAACTGGCTCTTTTTTCAATTTTTCCCCTTCCACTTTGACACTTAATACGACGGAATCGTCCTTAAAAAAATGGAGAAAACCATGATCCACTTTTAATTGCTCAAACCAAAAGCCATCTCTTTTAATAAGCTCATCATCTACGTAAGTATTTACGACAACTTGGCAATTTTGAAATGTTGTAAGTTCTTTAAGCAACTTGATGTCCCCCCAAATTTGTTATAAGAATAGTTTCATGTATTTGGAGAGAAGTTGCAAGGATATTTTTGCAAATTTGTGAACATTCTTATTTTCTACCCCTGTTTGTATGCACATTTAAGTTTCTTCTTGAAAAAATTGCGCGGTATACCACAAATTTCCGGGTTAGGTATTCTAACGGTAGACTCCAAACATGTACAAGTCTGGTGAAGGGCCAAATTCCAAAAAGTAAAAACGCAGAAACAATATGAATTTTAAATCCAATTGGAGCATCGATCATTAATTTAGGCATTGGACTAAGACTAAGTATACTTCGAAACCAAGGTCCAATTGTTGCCCTATATTCAAAAGCTATTCCCCTTCCGGTATACCAAATTGTATTTACAAATCCGGATACAATGACCAAAACCAATAACACAAGCACTAGTACATCACGAAAAGTACTATTGATAAAAATTCTCTTAACAGTAAATCTTCTTATCATTAGCAACAAAACACCGATAAGCGTGATAATCCCTGCTAATCCACCAATCCAAAGGGCACCAAAGTGATACATATGGTCCGTGACTCTTAGTGCTTCATAAACCCAAAGAGGAATTAAAACACCCGCTACATGTCCAAAGAACACAAACACAATTCCATAGTGAAATAGAACACTGCCCCATTTTAATTTATCTTTTTCCAGAAATTCACTCGATTTGGCTGACCAGCCAAATTGGTCAGTATGGTACCGATAAAAATGCCCAACCACAAACATCGTAAGCATGATGTAAGGGAAAGAAATCCAGAAAAAATTTTCAAAATATGTCATTTGTATGATCCCCCCTTATGAAGCTTTTTGATTGCTTAACATTGTTTCAATTTGTTGTACACAGCCTTGTAAAATCATTTGATACGGGTTATCTGCAATTGATAATTCTTTTAAAAGCTGTTCAATTTCTTTTCGGTGAATCATTAACATCTTTTGGACAGCATCTAATGGTGCAAGTGAACAAAATTCCAAAATGAGTGGAAAGTAATCTGGCAGCTCATCAGTTATCAATGGATACCCTGCCTCTAAATATTCATTTTTTAATTTCACCAGCCCAGCGCCTCGGGTAAGTTTATCCCCAAAGATAGGATATGTCAGGTAAAGCGAGGTTTTATCAGTAAAATCAAATGTTTGCGTATACTTCTGGCATAATTCAGAATAAGGAACTGACATGAAATATTGGTGAAACTGCTTATACAAAATTTTCACAAGCGTGTTTTCAATTAAACCAATCTCTTCTTGCAATTCATTCGTTTCCTGCCACTCTTTTTCGGGATATTGTAGAAATAAAGAGGCAAGTCTAAATATTCGCTGGTGATCATCCATTTAGATCCCCCCAATAATCTTCACCAAATTTAAAATCCTCAGGCATATTGGGATTTACTGAACAACCCGAACAGCCTTCCATAAAATCATAGCCTGCTGTTCCTTGACCTAAATACATATTTGCAGCATCTTCCCGATGTGATTTTGGAATAACAAAACGTTGGTCATATTTTGCGATTGATGCCAATTCATACATTTCATGTATCTTATCTTCTGACATCCCAACCGCATCTAGAATACTTTTATCTGGCTCTTTTTTAAGATTCTTTGCACGCATATAACTCCGCATCGCAATCATTCTTTTAAGAACCTTTCTCACCACTTCTGAATCACCTGCAGTCAGCATATTTGCTAAATACTCAATCGGAATTCGAAGCTTATCAATCGCAGGGAACACAACATTCGGATCGATATTATCCATATCGCCACTAAAAGCATTCATAATTGGACTAAGCGGCGGGATGTACCATACCATTGGCATTGTTCGATATTCCGGATGAAGCGGTAAGGCAATTTTTTGTTCTACTGCAAGTTTATAAATCGGTGACCTACCAGCTGCTTCAATCCAATCATCCCGATAGCCCGCTTTTCGTGCTTCTTTAATTACTTCCGGATCATTTGGATCAAGGAAGACGCCTAAATGTGCTTCGTATAAATCCAACTCATTTGTCATGGAGGCTGCTTCTGCTACTTTATCTAAATCGTAAAAAATAATCCCAATATAGCGGATCCTGCCTACGCATGTTTCTGAGCAAACCGTTGGAAGTCCAGCTTCAATTCTTGGAAAACAAAAGACACATTTTTCAGCCTTATGTGTTTTCCAATTAAAATATACTTTTTTGTATGGGCATGCTGACTGACAAAACCGCCAGCTGCGGCATGCATCTGAATCCACTAAAACAATTCCATCTTCTTCACGCTTATATATAGCACCTGATGGGCAAGAAGCAACACAGCTTGGATTTAAACAATGCTCGCAAATTCTTGGCAAGTACATCATAAACGTTTTTTCAAACTCAAATTTAATTTTGTTTTCGATCCCTCTCATATTTGGATCATCATGACCGGTTTTGTATACCCCTGCCAAATCATCCTCCCAGTTTGGCCCCCATTTAAGGTCCATATAATCCCCTGTGATTTGAGATTTAGGCCGGGCTACAGGCTGATGTTTTTTTTTAGGACTTTTTATTAAATTTTCATAATCATATGTCCACGGCTCATAATATTCATCTATTTTTGGTAAATCAGGATTATGGAAAATATTAAAGAGTTTATTTACTCTTCCACCAGCTTTTAATTCAAGTTTTCCATTTCGAAGCACCCAGCCGCCATTATATTTATCCTGATTTTCCCATTCTTTTGGATAGCCTACCCCAGGTTTTGATTCAACATTGTTCCACCACATATATTCAGCACCAGGACGGTTTGTCCAAGTATTATTGCAGGTAACACTACAAGTATGGCAGCCAATGCATTTATCAAGATTCATTACCATACCAAATTGCGCTTTAATCTTCAAGCCAGTCCACCTCTTCCCTATCAAGTCTCGCAATTACAACTTTTTCATCCCGCTGGCTTCCACATGGTCCATAATAGTTAAATCCATAGCTTAATTGGGCATATCCGCCTATCATGAGTGTTGGTTTTAAGTAAATTCTATTAGGACTATTAAATGTTCCCCCTCGTTCTTTCGTAATCGTTGAACCCGGGACATTTATATGACGTTCTTGTACGTGATACATGTAAGAAATACCTTTTGGCAATCTGTGTGTCACGACAGCTCTAGCCACAACCACACCATTTCGATTATAAATTTGCACCCAATCATTATCAGCAATTTCAGCCTCTTTCGCATCTTCAAGACTTAACCAAATCGTTGGACCACCTCTAAAGAGGGTCAGCATAATGAGGTTATCAAAATACATGCTATGATAAGACCATTTATTATGTGGGGTTAAATACCGCAAACTTATTTCTTTCCCCAATCCTTCTGGTTTATGATCACTTTTTTTAAACGTCATTTTTCGAACAGGAGGTTTAAATTCAGGGAATTCTTCTCCAAATTCAAACATCATTTCATGATCCACATAGAAATGCTGTCTTCCCGTTAATGTCCTCCAAGGAACTAATCTCTCGACGTTGATGGTGAATGGTGAATACCTGCGTCCGCCTGTTTCACAACCGCTGAAAATCGGAGTGGTGAGGACTTGGCGAGGCTGTGCCGTTAAGTCATTAAAAGAAAAATGTTCTTCCGCTCTTTCCTCTGATAAGTCTTTCAATTTTTGACCCGTCTTTTTCTCTAGTACTTCCCAACCTTTCATCGCTAGGGAACCATTAGAAGTACTTGATAGAGACAGGATAGCTTCAGAGGCATCCCTCGCTGTAAAAATACTCGGATAGTCTTTGTAATCTTTCGTCGTTGTTGCTGTTCCAAGAATTTCTTTTAACTTTTCATATTCTTCTTTTGCAGAGAAGCCAATTCCATGTGCACCAATTTTTTCCTTTACATGATGACCAACAGAAATATATTTGTCATAAATTTTTGTATAATCACGCTCGACAATATGTAAGCGCGGGAAGTTTTGGCCTGGTACTGGTTCCTGTTCTCCATGTAACCAGTCAGGGACTTTCCCAAATGCGCATTTTTCTGATATTTCATCACGTGAATCATGCAATAAAGGTGTGGCAACAACATCCTGTACAGGTTCCTTGAAATAGTGTTCTGCCATTTTGGAAAAATCTTTTGCTAAATACTTAAAGGCATCCCAATCTGATTTTGATTCCCATGGTGGTGTAATCGCTGGATTAAATGGATGTAAAAATGGATGCATATCCGTGCTACTGATATCATATTTTTCATACCAGGTTGCTGCCGGCAATACGATATCCGCATAAAGTCCTGAACTAACCATTCTAAAATCCATATCAACCATTAAATCGAGCTTTCCCTCAGCTGATTTATCGTTCCATTTAATTTCTTCTGTTTTAAAACCGGGATCTTCCACTCCCAAAACTCCATTATGGGTTCCAAGTAAATGTTTTAGAAAGTATTCATGCCCTTTCGCCGAGCTTCCAATTAGGTTTGCTCTCCATACAAACATAACTTTCGGAAATACCTTCGGATCTTCTGGGTTTTGAACAGCAAACTTTGTTTTTCCCTCTTTCACATCTTTTACAATAGCTTGGATGATTTGGTCTTTATCCTTTAGACCGGTTTCATTAACCATCTTGATCGGATTTTTATCAAATTGTGGATAGGAAGGTGTCCAACCAAGCCGTGCCCCAAGATAATGGTAATCAGCTCCATGCTTAAAACGAGGGGTTTGGACAATCGGTGACACTTGATCGACCACATTCTGATCATCATATCTCCATTGTTCTGTTGCAAAGTAAAAGAAAGATGTACCTGTCAGTAGACGAGGTGGTCCTCCCCAATCCCTTGCCATTGCAACAGTTGAAAATCCTTCCAATGGACGAACTTTTTCCTGGCCGACATAATGGGCCCAGCCACCGCCATTTACCCCTTGGCAACCGCATAGCAGAATCATATTGATTACTGACCGATAAGTCGCATCGGCATTGTACCACTGATTAATACCTGACCCCATAATAATCATCGAACGACCTTTAGAATCAATTGCATTTTGCGCAAATTCCCTAGCAATTTGAGCGACAAGTTTACTATCCACACCCGTTATTCCTTCCTGCCATGCAGGTGTATATGGTTTTGGATCATCGTAATCCGTTGGAAAATCTCCTTCTAGTCCTCTTGATATACCATATTTGGAAAGCATTAAATCAAATACAGTCGTGTAATAAACGGTTTCGCCATTTTGTTCAAATGATTTTACTGGGACAGATCGTTTAAGAATAGCAGTTCCTTCCTCTTCATAATGGGAAAATGAAACTGGAACAACCTTTTCTTCATTACCTAATATAGTTAGTAATGGCTTGATATTCTGAAGATTTTGATCGCTATCATTTAAATGGAGATTCCAATTTCCCTTGTCTTCTTCCCATCTATGCCCAATGGTTCCATTCGGAAATGCAAATTGATTTTTATTTTCGTCCCAAACGACGGTTTTCCACTCACCATTTGGAACATCTGGTTTTATTTCACTAGCACGTAAAAATGTGCTTGATACATAATGATCACCATATGGCTTTAATTTGACTAAATACGGTAGATCGGTAAATTTTTTCGCATAATCTATAAAATACTCTGTTTCTTTATCAACATAAAATTCTTTTAAAATAACATGTGTCATCGCTAAAGCAAGTGCCCCATCCATTCCAGCCCGACAAGGCAGCCAATTATCCGCAAACTTTACAAATTCAGCATAGTCCGGACTTACACAGACTACCTTTGTCCCTCTGTATCTAGCCTCAACCATGAAATGTGAATCAGGTGTCCGTGTTTGTGGAACATTTGAGCCCCAAATGAGCAGATAGGACGAATTGTACCAATCAGCACTTTCCGGTACATCGGTTTGTTCCCCCCATATTTGTGGAGATGCAGGCGGAAGATCTGCATACCAATCATAAAAACTTAGTAATGATCCTCCGAGCATAGATAAAAATCTGGCACCTGATGCATAGCTGACCATAGACATAGCTGGTATTGGTGAAAAACCAAAAATACGGTCTGGCCCATATTCCTGAATGGAGTAGATTAATGAAGCATTAATCAATTCACTTAACTCTTTCCAATTCGATCTTACAAAGCCACCTTTTCCTCTTGACTCTTTATACCGTTTCGATTTTTCCGGATTTGTGACAATTTCCCGCCATGCTTTAACAGGATCCTTTGACTTTTCAATTTCTTCTTTCCATAAATTTAATAATTCACCTCGAACATATGGGTAACGAACCCTTAGCGGACTATAAGTATACCAAGAAAAACTTGCCCCCCTTTGGCATCCTCTTGGTTCATATTCAGGCATGTTTGGACCTGTTGAAGGATAATCAACTTGCTGAGTTTCCCAAGTAATAATTCCATCCTTCACATGGACTTTCCAGCTGCAAGATCCCGTGCAGTTTACTCCATGTGTGGTTCTAACCGTTTTATCGTGCTGCCATCTTCTCCTGAAAACCTTTTCCGTTTCTCTATCCATGGGGGATAATACAGCATGCTCTGCAATATCATTGGATTGCCCAAAAAAGCTAAGCTTTTTCATGAATGGGCCACGTTTTCGTTCCATCCCTTTCACCATCCAAAAGTCATTTTTATTAGTAAGGTGCCCATAATTTGTATTTGTATTCAAAAGAAAGCTAAAACGGAAATGAATGTAAATTCAAAAAAAAGGATGATCACAGTAAAACTGGATCATCCTTTTTCAACCCTTTATTGCACTTTTTCTTAGCAAGAAACCTTTTTCTTCTTTAATTAGCCATAAATTGAGTAAAACACCTAGGATTGTTAATAAGCCAAAAAATAAATATACATGGAAAATTGAATATTTCTCATATATGATCCCACCAAAAAAGGTACTAAACCAGTTTCCGAGGCCATTTCCGATTGCTGAATAAATCGTTACTGCCGTAGCAGTAATATGGATAGGTGTAATATCACGAATATATTGCAATCCCGCTGGAATAAACAAACCAATGGATAATCCTTGGATAATTGCCGAAGCATAAACAAGTGTTAAACTAGGTTCAAGGAAATAAAAAAACCATCTAACCATTGATATGGATCCCGCAATAGCCGCAATGGGCAATAAACCAAATTTATCAATCCATCTGCCTGATATGCGCATAAAAGGGATTTCCGACAAAACGGCGATTAAAAATGCAATCCCAATTCCCGTATAAGAACCACCCGTTTTATCTACAAATAAACCAAAATAAAAGTTATTGGCTAAATTAGGGCCAAAAATTAGAAAGGTGATGAGAAGAAATAAGATAAATTTCTTCATTATAAATAGTTCTTTCATACCTTCTAGCAAGTTTACCCTAGCGGAAGCGGCTTCCTTAGGTAAGCGGAAGGCTAAAATAGAAGCAATTGCAAGTGCTAGAAAAAAAGTATAAAAAATGACGGTTGGAGAGTATTCGGACAATCTTCCCATAATAAACACTGCCAAACCAAATCCTAATGAACCAAATAATCGAATATTGCCATAATTATAGCGCATTTTTGTGGCATATTTAATCGAAATACTATCGGAAACTGGAATGATTGCACTTTGAAAAACAGCAACAAGCACAGCGGTTAAAATGAAAAGTGAATATTGGTGAAATACTAGGTATCCAAAACCAAAAATCCCTGCCAAAATGGTGGTTAGGGTTAATACTTTTGGCGGTTCGTTTGTAAGATCAGAAACCATTCCCCAGATCGGCTGAAAAATAATCATCATAATTGGACCTAGCGACAAGATGGTTCCTATTTGCGTTCCTGATAGTTTTTCAACATCTGTTAAATAAACACTTAAAAGCGGTGTTATACTTCCAAATCCGAAGAAAGCAAGCAGATAAAATCCTTGAAGTGAAAATAAATATTTTTTTGTTTGTTTTTCCATTTAAGTAGCTCCTCATTCATTACATCGGATTATATTTTAACATGAAGATAAAGGAATGTCTTAAATATTTTGGATAAGTCATACAATTAAGATCCGAAAGATAATGGAAGTAAAAATAAAAAACGATTAATCCTCATGGACTAATCGAATTTATATGTAAATTTTTTAATTAACAGATGAATGACATTTTTTTAATTGTTGTAAAGTTAAAAGGTAATTTGACTTAGGTTTTGTTAAACTTGCTTTAATACCAGCGTTTTTCAGCTTATTTACAAGTTCGGAAATTTGCTTTTTAGCCATATTCTCCACCTTCTTATTTGCTTTCTCCACATTCATTTTACACTAAAAGTGTGAACAAAGTGTGAAATTCCAAAAAAAATTTTACTTTTTCAAAAATAATCAACGAAGTTTAATAACACTAATTTCTTACATAAAGACTTCACTCTTCACTATGTTTAATGTTATAATTTATAGATATTTGTCTTTGGAGGATATTAAATATGATTACTGTGAGTAACGTAAGTTTAAGATATGGAGAAAGAAAGCTATTTGAAGATGTCAATATTAAATTTGCTCCGGGGAATTGTTATGGATTAATTGGCGCAAATGGTGCTGGTAAATCAACATTTATAAAAATATTATCAGGTGAAATTGAGGCCCAAACAGGAAACGTACAACTCGGACCAAATGAACGAATGGCAGTACTAAAACAAAACCATTTTGAGTTTGAGGAAAATGAAGTACTTAAAACAGTTATTATGGGTCACACAAGACTTTATGAAGTAATGCAGGAAAAAGACGCCATTTATATGAAGGAAAATTTCACTGATGAAGATGGTATGAAAGCTGCTGAACTTGAAGGTGAATTTGCAGAATTAAACGGATGGGAAGCAGAATCTGAGGCCGCTATTCTCTTAAAAGGGTTAGGAATTACAGAAGATCTCCATGAGAAGAAAATGGCTGAATTAACTGGATCGGAAAAGGTGAAGGTCCTACTTGCACAAGCCTTATTCGGTAGACCCGATGTTTTACTTCTTGATGAGCCTACCAACCACTTGGATATCAGGGCCATCCAATGGCTTGAGGAATTTTTAATCAACTTTGAAAATACCGTCATTGTTGTGTCCCATGACCGTCATTTCTTAAATAAGGTTTGTACACATATTGCTGACTTAGATTTTGGAAAAATTCAAATCTATGTTGGAAACTACGATTTCTGGTATGAATCAAGTCAATTAGCTCTAAAATTAACACAGGATGCTAACAAAAAGAAAGAAGAAAAAATTAAAGAACTTCAAGGATTTATTGCTCGTTTTAGTGCAAATGCTTCCAAATCAAAACAGGCAACATCACGTAAAAAATTATTAGATAAAATTACGCTGGATGACATTAGACCATCATCCCGCCGTTATCCATATGTTGGTTTTACACCAGACCGTGAAATCGGGAATGACTTATTAAGGGTCGAAGGTTTAACTAAAACAATTGACGGAGTAAAGGTTCTAGATAATGTTAATTTTATCATGAATAAAGATGATAAAATCGCCCTTGTTGGAACGAATGAAATTGCTAAAACAACCCTTTTCAAAATTTTAATGGGTGAAATGGAGGCAGATAGTGGCACATTTAAATGGGGAATTACGACTTCTCAAGCCTATTTTCCAAAGGACAACTCCGAGTATTTCGAGAATTGTGATTTAAATCTTGTTGATTGGCTACGTCAATTCTCTCCTAAAGATGATAGTGAAAGCTTTTTACGTGGATTTTTAGGAAGAATGCTATTTTCTGGTGAAGAAGTTCTTAAAAAAGCTAGTGTTCTTTCTGGAGGAGAAAAAGTACGCTGCATGCTTTCCAAAATGATGTTAAGTGGTGCCAATGTTCTTTTACTTGATGAACCAACAAACCATCTTGATTTGGAATCCATTACGGCTTTAAACAATGGAATGATCAATTTTAAGGGATCCATGTTATTTGCATCCCACGACCATCAGTTCATCCAAACGATCGCAAACCGCATATTTGAACTAACACCAAATGGTTTAGTTGATAAGCAAATGAGCTATGATGAGTATTTAGAAAATACAGACTTGCAAAAACAAGTAGCAGAAATGTATAAATAGTTAGAGGAAGTGGACAACATGTAATGATGTTGTCCACTATTTTTTTAGCTTTTTTTCTGTTTCTTTCTTGAGGATGGCATGGGGCTTGCCCCAGTTTCCGTTGTGGTCGTTCCCTGTCCTTCAACTTGATGTGAAGCAAGTCCAATTGTTGATGGATCTTTTTTTCGTTTTCCCATTTTTCACACCTCCGTTTTTTTTGTTCGAAAAAATGAATGACGATATACCGCTTAAAGTTTGGAATAAATAATAGAAACTATGGCAAACTAATTTCAGGAGGAGGTGTTTTGTATGGCAAAAGTTGGAGTAGAACAATCTCTTACAAATATTCAACAAGCTCTTCGGGAAAAAGGCTATGATGTTGTGGAATTAAAACAAGAGGCAGACGCTAAAAATTGCGATTGTTGTGTTGTAACAGGCCTTGA
>DATFAH010000453.1:0-6264 GCA_035254805.1 Caryophanales bacterium
TCCTTCTCATTTACCTGCAGGTGTTTTGGCATAAAAGGATTTTCTTCGAGAACAGCTGCATATTGATGTGCTTGATTGGAGGCATGGAAGTTCAGTTGAATGAAAATATCCTCTTCCCGATTAAGACGGATATCATGAAAAGACTTTTCAGCATCAGTTGTCATTACATTTTCTTTATAAAAACGAAATGGAACTTTATCAACACAATGAGTTGACATGATGAGCCCTCTTGGACAATACTGTGCTTGCTCAACAAAATGGACATTTTCCATCAATTGATCATGGCTCATTAAATAATTTAAAATCCAAACACATTCTCTTCTTTTTAATTGATAATGATTTAAAAACCAGCGAATAAAGTCCTTTTTCTCGTTGACAGAAACAGGGGTTGCCATAATAGTTTCCCTCCTCTGTATCCTTAAGCTTCTTCTTTAGTTAATGCTCTAAATCAAGCCGTTCAAGCAAATCCAAATACTCTTCATTTGTTGGATCGTTTATTAATAATTGTTTAAAAACTTCTGCAGCTTGTTTGAATTTTCCTTCCTCCATTAAAAAATATCCATAATCCGTCAAAAATGATTCATTATTCTTAAAAAAAGTATATGCACTTTCATATTTGTCTGATGCAAGTGAATATTTTTCAATTTTATGAAAAGCCACTGCTGCATCCCATAAAAGCATAGGCTCTTCGACATCATACATTTCTAGGGCAGCTATTAATTCAAGGACATCTTCATATTTCTCATTCTGTAAAAAAAGTTTATTAAGTGAAAGAGCGGCATCTATATATCCTGAATCAAGAGCCAGGGCTTCACGGAAAAGCTGGATTGCTTTTTCTTCGTTTCCAAGTTTTAGGGCAGTCTTTCCCCCCTGGAAATACAATTCCTTATTAAATTCATCTTGTTTAATCCCTTGGATAAGCACATCAAAACTATTTTGTAATTCTCCCTCTCTTTCATATGCCATTGCAAGTTGAAGATAGAGGGAATGGTATTCAGGATCCAACTCTTTTAATTCCAGAAACTTCTCAATGGCGGTCCGACTATATCCACCTTGTAGGGCTGTGAATGCAAAACCAAATAAAGTATTGATTTCAAAGTTTTGCTCTAATGCCTTTTCATAAAATGGAAGTGCTTCCTCAAAAGCTCCTGATGTACTTAATAATTCACCAATTCTTTGATTAATGTCCACACCTGCTATTTCATTACATTCAGCAAGAACCGTTTCATATGCACTTAATGCCTTCGTAATTTCACCTTGTTCACTGTAAAGTTCACCAAGTGCAAAATCAATAATGATTTCATTTGGCAGTTCTTCTTTTGCTTTTAATAACTTTCTTTCACTTACTTCATAAAGTCCTTGTAATTGGTATAAATCGGCTAGAAGCAACATTGCTTGACCAAAACTTGGATCCCCATCTGATATTTGTTCAAGGATCAAAATCGCCTGTTCCTCATCACCAGATTCAATTAATACTTCACCTAGCAAAATAATTAATTCACCTTCATCTGGATAGATTTTCAGCAAGTTTTCAAATAAAGATTTTGCCTCTTCTAAAAATCCATACTGAAATAACTCTTCTCCAAGAACAAATTGTTCATCATGTGAACCATTATTCAATACTTCATTATATTCATTCATAGCTTCCTTATGTAGACCATTTTCAAGCATATCCAATATTTTTTTTACTCGATCCATTCTTTTTTCCTCTCGTTTCTAAATGGTATAGTCCGGCTTTCAAAAGGAAAAAAATGATGGAGTTTTCACTTTTAAAAATTCCCCATCTCCTGATTTAAATAGAACATTTTTTCCAGCTCTAATTACATTTCCCTTATGGACCGTTACGACTAGTCTATCACTATGATAAAGAAATAACTGTGTTACATCAATATTCATGATCTCTTTATCCATTAAATATAAATTATAGCTTAATTCCGCCCCTTGCTTCAAACAAGCTTTTTTAGGTAATAAGCCGATTTTATTTAAAATTGGGATCGCAAGCGGACGATTCTCTACGATCACTTCATTTATAGAAGAAATTTTCTCCTTTTGCATCACTTCTGTCCAATAAGCCAAAATGGCATTGGTCCCTTTCGTTTTTGACTCTATTGGAATTGGGATTAACGGACAATTGAATGGGAAAAGTGCCTCTCGTATCCAGCCCCAAGGAACCTCGTCTAAATCATGACTATCCTTTAGTTCAATAAATATGGCAGGAATCTTTTCCTTTTTACATTTTCTGATAAACGAAGCATTGATAAGTCGTAGCGGAATCCGAACCCCAATTAGAAAGTCGATTGGACTACTTAAAAGGGCTGTTTTTACCTTTTTCAGTTTATCTGTAAATTCCCTTTCAGAGGAAATATTTACATATGTAAAATAAACTGTACAGCCTTTTAATAAAAACTCTTTTATCATATATTCTTTCAATGATTTAAAAGATCCGTAAAGTGGGGCTCTCGTATCCAAGAGAACATAGGAAGGAGTCATAAGAAAAGACTCGGCATTCATTTTCATAAAAAGATATTTTTTAAAACTGCTTTGAACATTTGCAATCCGATTTTCACTAATAAGAAAGGACGTTTTTATTACCTCATTTTCTTTAAAAACATTCGCATTTTCAATAATATATGGCATATTGATTCCCCCTCCGGTTCTCTTTCTAAAGACAAGCTATGAGGGAATTCTTGAAATATGCTAAATAAGACATAAAAAAAGTCGTACATCATACGACTTTTATTTTTTAATGGTATTTAAATGGGTAAAGAAGTCTGGGTATGAAACAGAGATTGCCTCAGGATTTTCAAGGATTGTTTCTCCATTAGCAATTAGGGATGCAATCGAAAGCATCATGCCAATTCGGTGATCTCCATGGCTTGAAACTACTCCGCCATTTAACGGAGTTGGTCCATAAATGATCATGCCATCTTCTGTTGCTTCGATATTTGCCCCGAGCTTTGTTAATTCGTCAACGACAGTATCAATCCGGTTTGTTTCCTTCACTCTTAACTCGTGGGCATCCTTTATTTCAGTTGTTCCGTTTGCTTGCGTAGCTAACAGGGCAATAATTGGAATCTCATCAATCAATTTCGGGATTAAATCGCCTTCGATAACAGTGCTTTTAAGGTTTGATGCTTTAATTTTAATATCTCCAAATGGTTCAAAAAGAGAATCATGACTAGAGATCAATTCCAAATTTGCACCCATTTTTTTCATTACTTCGATAATTCCTGTTCTTGTCGGATTTAATCCTACATTTTTTAAAATGATTTCACTTTTCGGTACAATGGCTCCAGCAACTAAAAAGAAAGCTGCAGAAGAAATATCACCTGGAACATGAATATTTGCAGCGGACAATCGCTGCCCACCCATTACAGTTATGGTGCCATGCTCCATTTTTATCTCGCCACCAAAATGCCGGATCATTCTCTCTGTATGATCTCGTGTAGCTGATGGCTCAATAATTTTGGTCATACCATCTGCTTGAAGGCCAGCTAAAATTAAAGCAGATTTCACCTGTGCACTTGCTACAGGCAACGCATAGTGAATAGGGGTTAAGTCACCGCCACGGATTGATAAAGGGGTATACCCGCCATTATTTCGACCATCTATATGTGCACCCATACTTTTTAAAGGTTCGGTAACCCTAGTCATGGGTCTTTTGCCAATTGATTGATCACCAACTAATGATGTACAAAACGGTCTACCGGCAAGTATCCCTAAAATAAGCCGGATTGTCGTCCCAGAATTACCAACATCCAATACCTCTGTCGGTTCACAAAGCCCCTCGAAACCTTTACCGAAAATAGTAATTTTATGATTATTTTCTTCTATTTTCACACCTAGCTTACGAAAGCAGGAAATAGTACTTAAACAATCATCACCAGGTAAAAAATTTGTTACTGTTGTCATACCATCAGCTATTGCTCCAAACATAACAGAGCGGTGCGATATAGACTTATCGCCTGGAATGACAATTTCACCTGATAATCTTTCTAAGTTAGAATGCAATGTTAATAATGTCATGAATTCACCGCCAAGTTCATATCAGGATCCATTAAATGTAGTGTAATTTGTATAGGAATGTATGCATTGTTCTGCTTTCTTACGGTCCTCTTCCGTCTGAAAACTGATGGATAAAACGCCATATATTTCTTCACGCGCTTCAATAATCCGAATATTTGTAATGCTAATTTTTTCTTTTGCTAGATAACCGGTAATTTCAGAAATAACACCCGGATAATCCGGAACATCGACAAATAGATCATGATAAGCAGGAATTGCCCCTTTTTCCTTGATAGGCAATCCATCGCGGTACTCTTTTGCATCTTGAAAAAACGATAAAATATCCTGACTATTTTCTTGTTCTAACAACATTTTTATGTTTTCCATTTCCGTCATCCATTGCTTGAGGAGCTTGAGCAAAACTTCTTTGTTTTGTAGCAGTATATCACTCCACATCCTTGGAGAGCTAGATGCAATTCTTGTAATATCACGAAAACCTCCTGCGGCCAAACGAGGTATTAACTGCCGAGTTTCTGAAAGCTTTTCTGTTTGATGTACAAGACTTGCCGCAATAACATGAGGAAAATGGCTAACGACACCAGTTAAATAATCATGCTCATCTGCCGTAATCGTGATAAATTTAGCTTTTGTCCCTTTTAGCCAAAATTTTAAAAGCTCGATTTTTTCTTCAGGGACTTGTTGTTCAGGTGTCAATAGGTAAAAGGCATTTTCAAATAAAATCTCTTTAGCAGCTGTAACACCGCTCTTATGGGATCCAGCCATCGGGTGTCCGCCAATAAAAATAATCCCATTTCGCAAAAGACTATTAGCTTTTTGCACGATTTTCCTTTTTGTGCTTCCTGTATCTGTAATGATGACATTCTTTTTTAAGGGAAGGTCTGCCAACAATGGTATAATTCTATCTGTTTCTATTATTGGAGTCGAAATAATAATTAAATCTGCAATGATGGCACCTTCCTGGATGTTTGTCACAAAATCATCAATGACACCAAGAGCTTTTGCAAGTTTAGCCTGTTCGCTATTTAAATCATAGCCGATAATTTTTGCTTCTTTATGCGCTTTTTTTATACAAAGTGCTAAAGAACCTCCAATTAAGCCCAATCCAATGACAAATACCTGGCCATTCAACAGATTATCCTCCCAAATCGATAAAATATAATTTTTAATTATTTGCCAAAAATTCGCTAATTGCGTTCAATACACCTTCGTTTTGTTCCTTGGATCCAACCGTTATTCTAGCAGAAGTAGGGAATCCTAGCGGCTTACCGGATCTAACGATAAAGCCTTTCTCTAGTAAAGATTGAAATACTAAATTCGCATCAATTTTAAAATCAATTAAGATAAAATTTCCTTGTGAAGGATAGTAGGATAATTCATTTGCTTCACAGAAATCATAAAACTGCTGCAAGCCTTCCCGGTTTTTTTGTTTAGTTTGTTGAACAAACTCTTGATCTTCTAAAGCAACTTGGGCTGCCAATTGACCAAATGAATTTAAATTGAAAGGTTCTCTTGCCGGTTCAAGTGCTCTAATAATCGAGGGATTTGCAATTCCATATCCTACTCGGAAGGAAGCTAGACCGTAAATTTTTGAAAACGTCCTTAAGACAATAAGGTTAGGATAAGTTTTCGCAAGGTTTACTGAATCATAATAATCGTCTGCTACCACATACTCATGGTAAGCCTCATCTAGAACAACTAGAACATGGGATGGAACTTTTTCAAGGAAACCCATTAATTTTTTCTCAGAAATATAAGTACCAGTAGGGTTATTCGGGCTGCATACCCAGACAATATTGGTATTCTCGTCAATGGCTGAGAGCATTTTATCTAAATCATGTTCACCATTTAATAAAGGTACCTCTCTTACTTCTGCCCCTTCAATTATGGCATTATGTTTATATTGTGGAAAAGTTGGTGCAGCCATTACGGTATTTATGCCTGGTTTAAGCAGAGCTCTAGAAATCATGAGGATGATTTCGTCAGAACCATTTCCGAAAATAAGTTCCTCTTGACTCACATTTAAAAAGGCGGCTAGCGATGTTCTTAAATTGGTTGTGTAACCATCAGGATATATAGCCATGGATGGTTCTAATTCCTTTAGAGCTAAAAATACTTTATCTGAACATCCAAAGGGATTTTCATTTGACGCTAATTTAACAATGTTTTCTAGATTGTATTGTCTTTTAACCTCAGCAACTGACTTTCCAGGCTGATATGGAGTTAACGTTAATAATTGCT
>DATFAH010000454.1:0-6342 GCA_035254805.1 Caryophanales bacterium
CAACAGGATTTGGATAATAATCCACAAATTTGAGGTGGTTATCAACAAAGGTAATAGAGTTATTAACAGAAAGATAGAGAGATGTCTAAAAATTTCAAGAGTTATCAACATGTTATTTTGAACCGTAATGTGCAACTTCAAATAGCATGGTTCACAAATTATTCATGAACTTCACCAGTTGTTCAACTATGAGCAAGATCTTTTTATTGTACTATAAAGGTAAATAGGAAGCGGTGGAAGGGAAGGGATTAAGGATGGAGAAACTACTTTATATTACGGTTAATCCAAAAAGTGATGTAAAACAATCCAAAGGAATGCAAATTGGTGAAGTATTTCTAGAAGAGTTTAAAAAAGAAAAGCCAGAAGTAGAAATTATTCATTGGCATTTATATGATATGGATATTCCTGAGCTTGATATGGATCTGATGAATGCCCGCGCAAAACTTTCGTTTATGAGGTATACTTTTGAACAGCTATCAGATGTAGAGCAAATGAAAATATCAAAAATGCATGGGCTTGCTGACCGGTTTATGGATGCGGATTATTATGTGTTTGTTACACCATTATGGAATCTTGGTTCCCCTGCTATTTTAAAAGCCTTCCTTGATAATTTATTTATCAATGGAAAAACATTTAAGACTACTGAACACGGCGCTCAAGGTCTTTTATCTGGTAAAAAAGCCATCCATATTCAAACACGCGGCGGAATTTATTCTGCTGGGCCGATGATTGATTTTGAATTCGGTGATCGTTTCTTAAGAAAAGCACTAGGCTTTTTAGGACTTGATGTCATGGATTCCATCATTGCCGAAGGAATGGATCATTTTCCAAAAATGGCTGGTGAAATTATCGCTAAAGCAAAAAAACGGGCAGCTAAAGCAGCCCGAGAAATGGCAAGTGGTTAATAAGTCGTGCCCTTTGCTTTAATCATTCCCTTTACATAGCTAGTGTTGCCTTTTGTAGAAAAAGCCCATTTTTTTGTAGAAAAGTGCCTTCCTTTTGTAGAAAAGGTGCATGATGAAATATAAAGACTAAGTCTTAGCTGAC
The DNA here is from genome assembly GCA_035254805.1 of Caryophanales bacterium. Lineage (GTDB taxonomy): Bacteria > Bacillota > Bacilli > Bacillales > Cytobacillaceae > JAUZPL01. The sequence goes on from DATFAH010000454.1 coordinate 1,048, forward strand.
GGTTATCAGCTAAGACTTGGTCCTTAACAATACCTCTTTCTAAAATCTCCCCGAAAATTGAAAGAAGAGAACAGCTATGCCTAATATCCAAACATAGATGGCAAATGGTTTTAATGAATGCTTTTTCAAAAAATTGACCATCCAAATAACTGCGATATAGCCAAATATGGCGGAAGCAACAATTCCGACAACAAGAGCCGATAAGGAAATGTCTTCCCCTCCCCCCTCTATTAAATCCTTGGATTGAAGAACAGCTGCTCCAGCAATCGCAGGTGTGGATAAAAGAAAGGAAAAGTAGGCGGCTGTTCCCCGATCCAGCTTTCTCCATAGGGCAGCGACGATCGTTAAACCAGAACGGGAAATGGCAGGGAAGATAGCGGCGGCCTGGAAGGTGCCGATGATAAAGGCATCTTTATATGTAATATCATCCATTCTTTTATATCCATTCTTTGTTGAATCAGCAATCCACAGGAATATGCCAGTGATTAAAAATTCCCAGCCTATCGTTACGCCAGTTTTAGAAATTTCATCAAAAAAATCTTTAAAGGCAAGCCCAATCACAACTGCTGGAATTGTACCGACAATTAATAAAAAGGTTAATTTGCTGAATGGATTTTTGATGATTTTGATGAACTCTGCTTTATAAAAGACTAAAACAGCAAAAAGTGTTCCAAGATGGAGCATCGTGTCGAGCAAAAGCCCAGCTTCTTGCAACCCAAACAAGTTCCTACCTAAATAAAGGTGTCCCGTACTGCTGATAGGCAAAAATTCAGTTAAGCCTTGAATGGTTCCTAAAATAAATGCTTCAATTTTTGTTAACATACAATACCTCACTTAAGTTTAATAGTTGTCCCCTCATTTTATGGATATTCAATAAGAAGTGGAACTTTCCTTCTTCCTGCTTGCAGTTTCCAATAAATAAATGGAATACTAGATTAATAAATTAGTGTATATGGAGCAATACTGCCGTAAAATAGAATTAAGTAATTTGAAAGCGAGGAATCATCTTTGAAATGTCGTCATTTGTTTTTTAATACAGATATCGGTATCCAAAAGCCAGAAAATATTAGAAATAAACAGCAGGAATGCCCTTTTTGTAATCGAGAGGAACTTACGGATATTTTAGAGGAAGATGGTCCGATTATTCTATTGAAAAATAAATACCCTGTTTTAGAGAATAACTTCCAAACCGTTTTAATTGAAACGGATAACTGTGAAGCGGAATTGTCCATGTATGAACCAGCACATTTACATAGATTAATAAAGTTTGGATTAAAGAATTGGTTGGAAATGGAGAAAAATCCAGACTATAAATCTGTTCTTTTTTTCAAAAATCATGGTCCCTTATCAGGTGGTTCTATTGCTCACCCGCATATGCAGATTATCGGATTAAGAGATACTGACTATTATGAAGATGTAAAGGAAGAGTATTTCGACGGGATTTTAATTGATGAAAAAAATGGAGTTCGTTTTAATTTATCAACGAAACCACGAGTCGGCTTTTATGAATTCAATGTTCAAATGCCAGATTCAGATTACCGGAAAGAATTTAGCGAGTACTTACAAATAGCTCCACATTATATTTTGAATCATTTTCCATTTAAAGGAGCAAGCTATAATTTGTTCTTTTATCATCTAGATAAGAAGATTTACGTAAAAATTGTCCCTCGGTTTGTGACAACTCCCATTTTCATTGGCTATGGGATTGCCCAAGTACCAAATAATCTTGAGTGGATGGTAGGACATGTCCAAAGTGTTTATTTTAATAAGTAAATTCATCCATTACTATGCTATTAGTTGTGATTTGCTGTTAGAAAAAATATAATAATATATTGTACAGATTCCTTTCCTGGTTCATAAATAAAGGAGATTGAACATGAGTTCTAATAAAAATAATACTTCAAAACTTGATTATAATCTTATTCTTATTTTATTTTTACTTTTTCTAGTTAGCAGCGTTTCCATTTACAGTGCACAGTCAACTGGACAATATAAAGAAAACTTTCTTATCAAGCAGATTGTTTGGTATGTAGTCGGTGGTGGACTTATTGGCGGAGTGATTACGCTTGACTCTGATCAATTAAGAAAATTAACATGGTATGTTTATGGCTTTGGATTATTCCTGCTCGGTTTATTGATTATTGCCCCACCTAGTATTGCACCGGTTATCAATGGAGCGAAGAGTTGGTTTAAGGTTCCAGGTATGGGTTCTTTGCAGCCATCTGAGTTTGTGAAAATATTTGTGATTTTAGCACTTGCGCGGGTCATTGAAGATCATCATCATAAAAATTCAGTTAAGACGTTAAAATCTGATTTTTGGCTGTTAATGAAACTTGTGATTGTCACAGGAGTACCCATACTTCTCGTTATGAAACAGCCTGACCTTGGGACATCGCTTGTTTTCATTGCAATTTTATTAGGAATGATTTTTATTTCAGGGATTTCATGGAAATTATTACTCCCAATCTTTTCTGGGGGAATCATTATCATCTCGACCATCTTTTACTTTGTTATATGGCAGCCGAGTATTTTAGAGAAATACCTTGGTGTAAAAGAGTATCAATTTGGCAGGATTTATTCATGGATTGATCCGTATAACTATCAAAGCTCAGCAGGATACCAGCTGACAAGGTCACTGCTTGCGATTGGATCAGGTGAAACATCCGGAAAAGGCTATGGCAACAGAGATATTTACTTGCCAGAGAGCCAAACAGACTTCATTTTTAGTGTGATTGGTGAGGAATTTGGATTTGTAGGGGCGAGTGTCTTGATTAGTTTATTTTTCTTGCTTATCTACCATATCACGAAGGTTGGAATGGAAACGAAGAATCATTTTTACACCTATCTTTGTGTCGGAGTCATCAGTATGATTACCTTCCACGTCTTTCAAAATATCGGAATGACGATTGGACTGTTACCGATCACGGGAATTCCGCTGCCGTTTGTCAGTTACGGAGGAAGTTCTCTCATGGGGAACATGCTTGGGCTTGGCTTGATTTTTTCCATTCGGTATCATTACAAAAAATATATGTTTTCCAAAAGTGGATAAATATAAAAAGAGCGAGGGCCGCCGCCAAACAGCATTTTTACGACCGTAACAGGGCTAATTTTCATTTCCCCCATTCCTGTGCTTAGAATTAGAAAAACATGCTGTTTTTCCTATCAATTAAAAGTAAACGGGCATCGCTGTAAAGTATGCCCATGCCGACATATTTCAAAAGACAGAAGGTGTTAGTGTGGACAAAAAAATTTTTGCCGAGCAATTTGATGCATTAATGGAAAAATACGCTGAGCTGCTTCTAGGTGAATCCAGTGAGGAAATAAAGGAAAAGCTTAAGGTATGGGGGATCTATTCTCATATTGCGAAAAGCATGCCCGCACTTACAAAACATTGGAATGGATTGTACCCAGAAGCTAAAGATGAAATGAAACAGATCATTGAGGAAATTAAGTTGTTAAATGAACAGCACCGCAAAAAATAAACCGGAGGCAAATGCCTCCGGTTTTCGACTTTCTATTGAATCATATTTCCATTCGGAAATTGATTGGTATAGCCTTGGAACTGCTGGTAGGATTGCTGTAAGTGCTGTTGGTCGGCTGCTTCGATAGCATACCAGCCTTTTTTGAACATTAAATTATATAGATCTCTTTGACAGTTTTGTGTTTCAGTGAAAATATTCATTACATCATCGAAAAGTCCCTGATGGCTTGCTTCATGTAATGCCATGCTATAAGAAGTGGTCATATACTTTTCGGTTGTGAGTAAATCATTAATAAAGTCGCGCTCATTCATTTGTGGTGTTTTTGGCACTTGTTTCTCTGGATTTTGAATTTTTTGTTGGGTCATTTTTGTGGGCTCCTTTACTTACTGCATATTATTTAGTGGCTGTTGTTGGTTTATGTGCTCATTTAAGTGACCTAGTAATTTTTGATAATGCTGCTGATGCATTTGTCCACATCTTTCTGCCTCGGCCTTCAATTCCTGATCTTGACATTGCTGAGCAAAAAAATAAGCCTTTTTACTTACTAATAAATTCCATGACAACATATCAGTCAAATAGAGGGAATCCTTTGTTGAAATAATTCCCGGAGGCTTTTGCATGATTCCTTGTTGATTTTGCATATTGAAATTTTGCTGTTGCATCCTTACTCCTCCTAATGTTCAATATAAACACTTTTATCGTTCCACTATAGAGAAACAATTATGCAAAAGGAATCGAAATATAGCAGAATTTGAATTATTTAAATTATTCTAAAAAACTAATGAAAAATATATAATTGTATTGGAAAGGTCTGATATAGACACGTTTCACCCTGATTGAAAATGTTTTTTGGAGGGGAAAAGAATGGAAAAGTTAATGAAGAACTTTTTTTTATTTTTATCAAAAAACAAAACGTTAACGAAGGCAGCTAGAAAATATGGACTCCGTTTTGGAGCATCGAAGTTCGTTCCAGGAGAAACGATTGAACAGGCAGTCAAAGTTATTAAAGAGCTCAATAGTCAGGGGATGTCTGTAACAACCGATTATTTAGGTGAGTTTGTAAGTGATGAAAAAGTAGCGGATAAAAGAGTGGAGCTTTCAATTAAAATGATTGAAGCGATTGCCCGTGAGAAATTGGATGCTCAATATTCATTAAAAATGACTTCAATGGGAATGGATATTTCCGATGAGGTTGTGATGAGAAATATGCGTAAAATTCTTGAGGCAGGGAAAAAACACAATGTGCTCGTTACGATTGATATGGAGGATTCTGGGCGCTGCCAAAAAACTCTTGATATATTTAAAGAACTAAAATCAGAATATGATAATCTTAGTACAGTTGTCCAAACCTATTTATATCGTACAGAAGCAGATGTTGATGATTTAAATAAATACAAACCAAATCTCCGTATTGTAAAAGGGGCTTATAAAGAGCCGGTAGAAGTGGCTTTTCCTAATAAAAAGGATGTTGATGATAACTTCAAAAAAATTGTGAAAAAGCATATGTTAAACGGCAATTTTACAGCTGTGGCCTCTCATGATATGGAAATGATTAATTATACAAAACAAATAGCTAAAGAATATAAAATACCAAAAGATCAATATGAATTCCAAATGTTATACGGTATTTGTACAGAGTTACATCATCAATTGGTAAAAGAAGGATATAACATGCGTGTTTATTTAGCATTTGGAACTGACTGGTTCGGCTATTACATGCGCCGTTTAGCAGAACGCCCTGCAAATGTTGCATTTGTATTGAAAGGAATGTTTAAATAATCACAAACAGGCTGATGTGCTCAGCCTGTTTTTT
>DATFAH010000455.1:0-6029 GCA_035254805.1 Caryophanales bacterium
AGTACCGACAATAACTTGAATGTTATTGGCACCAACGATATTGATTCCTGGTACACCTGTAGCTTTGATTTTCTTTTGATCGACTGCATTCATATCTTTTACTTCGAGTCTTAGGCGTGTCGTACAGTTGTCAATCGATACAACATTGGCATCTCCGCCTAGACCTTCATAAATTTTTGCAGCTAAAACTGCAAATTTATTTTCTGATTTAACTGTCGTTACAGTTTCTTCTGCATCCTCATCATCCTCTTCTCTACCTGGAGTCATCAGGTTGAATTTTGTAATAAGGAAACGGAAGATGAAGTAGTAAATAACAGCAAATACTAAGCCTTGTAATAATAACATATATGGCTGATTAGCCATTGGTAGTCTAGAACTTAAAATAAAGTCGACAAGTCCGGCACTGAAACCAAATCCAGCTGTCCAATGGAACATGGCAGCAATAGCTAAAGAAATACCTGTTAATAACGCGTGTGTAACATAAAGCATTGGAGCAACAAACATGAAAGCAAATTCAATTGGTTCAGTAACCCCTGTAAAGAAGGCAGCAAAACCGGCTGCAAGCATTAAGGATGCAACTTGTTTTTTCTTCTTCGTTTTTGCTGTGTGGTACATCGCAAGGGCTGCAGCTGGTAAACCAAACATCATGACTGGGAAGAATCCAGCTTGATACATTCCTGTAGTCCCTTTTGTTCCTTTACCTGCCCAGAAGTTCCCAATATCATTGATTCCAGCAGTGTCGAACCAGAATACAGCGTTTAGGGCATGATGTAATCCAATTGGAATTAAAAGTCTGTTGAAGAAACCGTAGATTCCTGCACCAACAGCACCTAATTTAGCGATTCCTTCACCAAAAGAAACAAGTCCTGTGAAAATAACTGGCCATACAAATAACAAGACAACAGAAACAACCAACATAGCAACAGACGTCATGATCGGAACAAGACGTTTCCCGCTAAAGAATGCTAATGCATCCGGCAATTTCGCGTGGCTGAAACGATTATACATCATAGATGCAACGATACCGGAAAGGATACCAACAAAGGCATTACTGATTTTCCCAAATGCAGGGTCTACTTTTTCCACATCAATCCCCTGCAGCATCGCAACTGAATCTGGTGAAAGTAATGTTTTTACAACTAGGAATGCAACCAAACCACTTAGTGCCGCGGAACCATCTTTTTCTTTTGCCATCCCTAGAGCAATACCGACTGCAAATAGGATTGGAATGTTATCGATAATCGAGCCGCCAGCTTTGATTAAGAAAGCTGCGACTGGACTTCCAGCTCCCCAGCCTGAAGGGTCAATCCAATAACCAATACCCATCAAAATCGCAGCAGCTGGTAAAACGGCCACAGGTAACATTAAAGAACGGCCAATTCTCTGCAAATATTTCATCATCTTTATATTTCCCCCTATCTCTTTTTTAAAAGTGCTTATAAAGATTTAAAAAAGTGCAACTACTAAACTAAAAAAATACTTTTAAAACAGATGTAATTACATTTTTATCACCTTTTTTCTTGGATCAAATTTTTAAAACATTCTCAAGGTTCAAGAGCGGTTTCGAAATTATTTTTCAATCCCCCGTTATGATAACGGTTTTCCCTGCAATTCCTTCTTTTTCCGCTGTGAAAGTATATTTCTTTTTGCCCTCATTACTATTGGTAATCACAATTGGAGTGACGATGTTTTTGACATTGCCTTTAATAAATTCCCAATCTACCTGAACTAGAAGCTGTCCGACAGAAACTTTTTCTCCCACATCGACTGCAACTGTAAATCCTTCACCCTTTAAAGCAACAGTCTCCAAGCCAATATGAATAAGTAATTCCGTTCCATCCTCAGTTTGAATGCCAATGGCATGCTTAGTGGGAGCAACTTGAATAATTGTTCCTTCGACTGGAGAGCAAATATCTCCACCTGATGGGATGACACCAATCCCTTCACCCATCATCTTTTCACTAAAAACAGGGTCTGGAACTTGTTCAATTGGGATAATCTCACCATTAACCGGTGTAAATATTTGTAATTTTGCTTTTTTGAAAAATTTAAATGCCACTTTGAATGACTCCTTTTATATCTTTTAGAAATTAGTTTTTAAATAAATAATGAATTTCATGTATGATTGGAAAACAACAAAAAAGGCATGGGGCAAAATAAAAGGGTTAGACAAACCTTTTATTTACCACCATGCCTGATCGTATCAGTAACATGTGATTCGATATTAAACTATATTCGATATTTTAACATGAAACCCTTTAATAATCAACATGAAAACGGTACCACTTATTGCTAAATTTAGTTTCCAAATTTGCTCCACTCTTTTTCAAAATTGGCAAACGGATCAGACTTTTTCATTACTGCTGTATGCTTCTTTTTATTCCACTTTTTATATACGAGGTAGATAACAATGGCTGTAGCAATTCTTTAAAAAAAGGCTGCCACAATGACAGCCTGTTACAATTTCTTTTCCATTTTCGAACTGATTTTTTTTAAATCTTTCTTTTCCCCAAGGACGACCAAAATATCCCCTTGCTGAATTAAATCATCAGGCATTGGCGAAATATTCATTCCCTCAGAACTGCTTATCGCAATGACGCTAACTTGGTAATTTACCCGCAAATCTAAATCGCGCAAGCTTTTTCCTACCATAAAAGGGGCTGCAACCATTTCTTCTATTTTATACTCTTCAGAGAGTTCGATAAAATCAAGGACATTTGGCACCAAAATGTTTTTCGCAATTCTAACGCCGGTTTCACGTTCAGGAAAGACGACTTTATCAGCACCAACTTGGGTAAGGACTTTAGCGTGAGGATCTGTTACTGCTTTCGCAATGACATGTTTAACTCCGATTTCTTTTAAAATCAAGACCGTTAGTATGCTCGCTTGAATATCATCCCCGATCGCTACCACTACGATATCCATATTTCGAATACCTAATTCTGTTAAAGCATGTTCATCTGTTGTATCTGCGACAACCGCATGGGTAACGTCATTCATAATCTCTTCGATTCTTTTTGGACTTTTATCAATTGCTAAAATATCTGCACCTTCTTTAAATAGCTCGCATGCCAAGCTCGAACCAAAACGTCCCATACCAATAACAGCAATTTGTTTCGCCATCTTACAATAACTCCTCTTGTTTTATAATTCTAAAATGGGGTTTACCCAATCAAGATTTTTTCTTCTGAATATTTTACTTTGGCTTCCTTCCGATTCACCATTAAAGCATAGGCCATCGTTAATGGTCCAAGCCTTCCGATAAACATCATGATGGTTATCAAAACTCTTCCTGTCGGAGATAAATCACCGGTTAACCCAGCAGATAATCCAACTGTCCCAAACGCAGAAATCGTTTCAAAAAGAATTTTTTCCATGCTGGCATGTTCTGTGAAAGTAAGCAAGAAGAAAATAATAAAAATAAACATCATTGCCGTAACACCAATCGATAATGACTTATTCACTAAACGCCATGAAATTCTCCTTTTGAAAATATTTACATCATTCCTATTAGTTAAAACGGTCCAAAATGCCAAGATAATGATGGCAAATGTCGTTACTTTGATTCCTCCTCCAGTAGATCCGGAAGAAGCCCCAATAAACATTAGTGCCATCATAAATACTTGTGAGGACAAAGTCATCTGTCCAATATCAATGGTATTAAAACCGGCAGTCCGCGTAACAACACCTTGGAAATAGGAGGCCCACCATTTGTCTCCCATCCCCAAATGACCAATTGTGGCAGGATTATGATATTCTGATACGAAAATGATCACTGTACCCAAAACACTTAGAATGAACGACATTAATAAGGCAATTTTGGAATGAAGGGTAAGCTTTCTTAAAGATCTTTTTGCTAAAACATCTAAAATAACCGTAAAGCCAATCCCACCAGTGATAAAAAGGAATGTGATCATGATATTTACAGTTGGATCTCCAACCCATTTACTCAAATTATCAGGCCTAAGCCCAAACCCAGCATTATTAAAAGCTGAAATGGAATGAAAAACTCCATAATAGATGGCTTTTCCGACGGGCATTTCGGCTGACCATCTTATAGATAAAATGAGAGCACCAAGTATTTCGACAATCAATGTGATATAAATGATCCGTAAAACAAGTTTCACCACACCTGAAAGGGTGAAAACATTCAGCGCATCCTGAAGGAGCAGTCGTTCTTTTAAGCCAATTTTTTTTCCGAGAATAATGAACATAAAAATACCAGTGGTCATAAAACCCCATCCGCCAACCTGAATTAAAACCAAGAGAACAATTTGCCCAAATAAAGTAAATGTCGAACCTGTATCGACGACTGCCAGCCCTGTTACACAAACAGCAGATGTTGCCTCAAATAAGGCATCGATGAAGTGAAGTCCCCTTCCTTCTACAGTAGCAATGGGCAGCATTAATAAGAGAGTGCCAATAATGATCAGACAGCCAAATCCAATGACAAGAATTTGGGCGGGATGCAACTTTATTAAACTGCCCCTTCTTTTATACAACTTCATCTTTGACTCTCCCTTCTGGGTAAAGGTGCTAATTTTTACCATGTAAAAAGAAAAAAACCACAGAAGAGAAAAATCTCCTCGTGGCCTTTTTTTAGCATCATAAAATAAACCTGCTAATTCGCACGATTAAAAAAGTTCTCTTCAGGACGCTTACGAGGTTAGCTGACGGATTCGGATGTAAGAGTCACCCTACCTGCAAAAACTTTGCACGATTCATCCCCAAAAAAGTTTTGATCCAAAACCTTTTCAATATGGTTCCCCCGCTCCCATTACGGAATTCAGCGGCTATAAAAATTTAAATGAACGAAACATATCTTACTACCATAATTAGGTTTTGTAAACAAGAATTTCATGGATGATTAAATTTGAGTAAACTAGACACACTTCCGGGCATAAATAGTAATGAAAAAACTTTGACATCCACAAAAAAATAAGGTAAATTACGAAATGTACGAATGTTTTTTAATAAACAAAGTTTAATATTCGTGTTTAGGGGTGTAACTCATGGAAAATGTATTTGATTACGAAGATATTCAATTGATTCCAGCAAAATGTGTGGTTAATAGCCGTTCAGAATGTGATACTACTATCAAATTTGGTGAGCGTACATTTAAGCTTCCTGTTGTCCCTGCCAATATGCAGACGATTATCGATGAAAAAATTGCGATTTACTTAGCGGAAAATGGGTACTTCTATATCATGCATCGTTTTGAGCCAGAGAAGCGCCTTTTTTTTATTAACAACATGAAATCACGCGGATTGTTCGCATCCATTAGTGTAGGGGTAAAAGACGAAGAATATCAATTCATCCGGCAATTAGCCAATGAAAATGTTATACCAGAATATATTACAATTGATATTGCCCATGGGCATTCAAATGCTGTCATTCAAATGATTCAGCACATTAAAAAATATTTGCCAGAAAGCTTTGTGATCGCTGGAAATGTCGGAACTCCAGAAGCAGTAAGAGAATTAGAACATGCTGGGGCAGACGCCACAAAAGTAGGTATCGGGCCTGGTAAAGTATGCATCACGAAAATAAAAACGGGATTTGGCACAGGTGGCTGGCAATTAGCTGCTCTAAGATGGTGTGCAAAAGCTGCAAGCAAGCCTATTATTGCTGATGGCGGTATTCGTACCCACGGTGATATTGCTAAATCCGTTCGTTTTGGTGCTTCAATGGTCATGATCGGTTCCTTATTTGCCGGTCATGAAGAATCCCCTGGAGTAACGATTGAAAAAGATGGGAAGCGTTATAAAGAATATTTTGGTTCTGCTTCAGAGTTCCAAAAAGGGGAAAAGAAAAACGTTGAAGGTAAAAAGATGTTTGTCGAGCATAAAGGTTCATTAAAGGATACTTTAATCGACATGGAACAAGATCTTCAATCCTCTATTTCATATGCGGGTGGAAACAAACTAGAATCCATTCGAAATGTGGATTACGTCGTTGTGAAGAATTCCATTTTTAACGGGGATAAAGTTTATTAAACAAAAACGGGCAGGTTCCTTAGGAGCTTGCTC
>DATFAH010000456.1:0-7105 GCA_035254805.1 Caryophanales bacterium
CCAGTAACAATCAAGTATACTCCATCAGGTATCGCTTTTACCCTTCAGTCACCTGCAACTCAAAATACCCTCACGAGCTGTTGTACATTAACTATTTTCATGAGATGGGGGACCTAGCAAAGAGGATAAACCTAATCGAAAAGGTTTATCCTTTTTATTATTGGCCCTGTAAAATTTAACTGTTGATTTATGATCCAACCTTTAATACCTAATTATTAATAGATATCAACTTTGGATTGCTGTTTTAAATAATTTTCCATTTGGTCTACCGTTAATGGTTTACTAAAGTAATAGCCTTGTCCGAATTTACAGTCATGCTGCTGTAAAAATTTCACTTGTTCCTCATGTTCAATACCTTCTGCGATAACGGTGAATTGCAAGTGATTTCCCATATCAATAATAGTTTTAACCATAATTCCTTGATTAGAATGGTAAAAAATATCGTCGACAAAGGATTTATCAATTTTTATTTTATCAATTGGAAGATGTCGTAAATAACTTAAAGAAGAATAGCCTGTTCCAAAGTCATCGATGGATAAATTCACCCCATGATCTTTTATTTTAATCAAAGTAACCATGGTTTCTTCAATATTTTGCATAATACTTTCAGTAATTTCTAATTCAAGATATTTTGGGTCTAAACCAACTTGTTGTAGTGTATCGATCACATCATTTACGAAACAGTCATTCCATAACTGTCTAACTGAAATATTTACGGCAATGGGAACACTCGGAAACCCTGCCTTTTGCCAGGCTCTATTTTGTTCACAAGCCTTTTTTAGAGTCCATTTACCAATCGGAACGATCAATCCTGTTTCTTCTGCTAATGGTATAAATTCAGATGGTGAAACAAGACCAAACTTTGGATGTTCCCAGCGAATTAATGCTTCAATTCCAACAATCCTTCCAGTCCGCAAATCCACTTGTGGCTGATAGTAAAGAATAAATTCATCCTGTTCTAATGCCTTTCGTAATCCGTTCTCCAATTCCATTTTATAAATAGAATTTTCATTCAGAAAGGATGCATAAAATTGATAATTGTTTTTTCCGCGTTCTTTTGCAACATACATCGCTGAATCTGCATTTTTAATAAGCGTTACCTCATCATTCCCATCCACAGGGTAAAGGCTGATCCCCATACTTGGAGTGACGAAGAATTCATAATCATTGCATTCAAAAGGCTTGGAAAATTCATCTATAATTTGCTGAGCCATTGTGGCCGCTTTTTCTTTATCGGTATCTTCAATAAAGATAATGAATTCGTCCCCACCTTGTCGGGAAACAATTCCTTCCATTTGAATCGCATTTTGCAGCCTACTGGCTACTTTTTGTAAAACAAGGTCCCCAATGGAGTGCCCTTTTGTATCATTTATAATCTTAAATCGGTCTAAATCGATAAAAAGTACAGCTGCAAATTGGATTTTATGCTCGTTAAAAATTTCATTCAAGTATTTATTGAACATGTTTCGATTTGGAAGTCCTGTGAGAGTATCATAGAAAGCCATATGTTCGATTGTTTTTTCTGCTTTTTTCCGATCCGTAATATCCCTTCCAACAATTTGCGTTGCCATTCTTCCCTCAAAAAGGATAGGCATCGCTGACATCTCGACATCGATAATGAAACCATCGAGTCTTTTCACCTGAAATTCAAATCGCATTGTTTCCAATTTACCACTAGAACCTACTAGTTCCTTTTGTCTTATTTCTTCTATAATATCGATTGGAGCAAAACGCTCAACTGGGAGACCAACTAACTCACTAGGTCCAGATGCCCCCAATAGACGAGAACCCGTCTCGTTGATGTAATCAATTTTCCCCTTATTAATCAGGGCAACAAAATCAGGGGACATCTCTACTAAACTCCGGTAACGGTCTTCACTTTCTTTCCGATCCGTAATATCAAATAATACACTATTAAAATCAACAACGTTTCCTTCCTCATCCAAAGTTGGAAACCCGCTATCCTGGATCCAGCGAACCTCTCCATCCGGACGAATAATTCGATATTCACTCGTGGCAGGTTCTCCCAAAATTATTTTCTGCTCTCTTTCATATAAAACATCTAGATCCTCGGGATGAATAACTTTTTTCCATAAATCAAAATCCCGATAAAACTCTTCCAAAGAATATCCATATAATTTTTCAATTCCTGGAGTGATGAGGAGCGTATTCGATTTTAAATCATGGGACCATATCGCCACATCAATCGTGTCAAAAACATTTTTCACCCTTTGTTCTAAGCTGTGAAGTTCCAATGTCGTTTTCGCTGTTTTTTTATATAGTAAAAATAACAAAACCATTGCTAAAAGAAAGATGATATTCAATCCATATTTAAATATTTTAATAGACGGAAAAAATGTCGCTCCTAACTCATCCATTAGCAATGTTGCCATTAATATACCAAAAATAATGATCCACTTACGCATAATCATAGGTCCTATTTTCCATGCCGATATCCCCTTTAAACATATTGCTATAATAAAAATATCAAAAAATGGTACATATAACAATTGTAATCACAGTATTTTCCAACTTGGCAAAATAACCCTTTTAAGGAATTAAACTAGCATTGTAGACATGATCCAAAATGAATTTTTTTAGGAGAGGTTCTACAAACCTCTCCCAAAAATTTATAGTATTCTTAAATTCCATTCTGATGCCAATTGTTTTAATAGCTTCACTCCAGCAGTACTGTTTCCATACTTGTCGATCGCTGGTCCATATACGCCAATTCCCCAAGGGCAAACAGGATCTTTTTTTCCCCATCCTGTTGGAACAGAGGCTATAATTCCTCCTGAAACTCCACTTTTGGCAGGGATTCCAACAAGAGCAGCAAATCGGCCAGAATAATTGTACATTCCACATGTAAACATTAACGTTTTCGTTAAACTAGCAATTTCCTTTGTGAAAACAGGTTTACCAGTTAATGGATGCGTTCCGTTTCTTCCTAAAATTAGTCCAATCATCGCAAGATCTTCGACTTTTAATTCAATTGAACATAATTTTAAATATACTTCAATCGCCTCTTCAACATTTGATAAAAGATATCCCGTTTCTTTTAACCAATAGGCAAGTGAACGATTCCGATTAGCCGTTTCCCATTCCGACCGAAACACTTCTTCATTAATCCGCGGCTTATAGCCAAGCATTTTTTCAATTAATGAAAGCAGTCCTTCCACTTTTTGTGATGGCGATTCTCCAGGAAGCATGGAGGCAACCGTGATGGCCCCAGCATTGATCATCGGATTAAACGGCCGGCCAGGATGACTCAGCTCAAGTCGAAAAATGGAGTTGAATGGATCCCCTGTAGGCTCCACATCTACATATTCTAAAACATGAGGTATTCCGTGGTGGGAACAAGCATGAATAAAGCTCACTACTTTTGAAATACTTTGTAATGTAAAAGAAAGCTCTGTATCGCCTGATTTTAACTTTACTCCATCATCTGTCAGAATGCAGATTCCTAAATGGTTTAAATTTGCTTTTTTTAAAGCAGGAATGTAGCTTGCACATGAACCTTCGATTGTAAAAGCTTTATATTTTTCAACCCATTCATCTAGATTTTCCTGCATCATACTAAGGTTTACCGCTTTAACCTCTGCCATAGTGAATGTTTCCTTTCCAATTCATTCTTTGCCTTTAATTTAGTACGGTTGTTAAAAATAGTAAACTAATGGTTACACATCATCATTAAAATGCCATATTTTGTTTTTTTGCAATTTTACTGTAAATTAATAGATGAAACAACTATTTTGAAGGGAGCAAACCACATGCTAATGCGTCCTAATCAAGAGGAATATCCTTCGTATTATGAGGATTATATTAAACTAGTACCTAACAGAGAGCTGGTATCTATCCTAGAAAATAATCTATCAAAGACACTCACACTTTTTCAAAGCATTACCGAAGCAAATGGAGAGTTTCGATATGCACCTAATAATGGAGCATCAAGGAAGTTTTAGGTCATATGACTGACACGGAGAGAATTATGAGTACCCGCCGCTTTGGCATTTGGAAAAATCCTGAGTTATATAGGCTTAAGACTGATCTGCCCCAAATTATCTTTTATCCGTCAAGGATAAATAGGATAAAACAGCACTGATTTGTTCTAATCGGTGCTGTTTCTAGGAAATTATTTCATAATTGGTTACGACACCTTTTTAATCAACACCACTTTAAGGTAGTTGCCTTCTGAGAAATCCTTTGTCGTTTTAAAGTCGGCTGGAAGGGAAAATTCCTCCATTAACTTATACTTTGCCCGAGTTTCCTTAAATGCTATATCGATAAATCCTTTAAACTTATTCATGCCAAATGAACTACAGTTTGTAGAGGCAATAATGATTCCATTTTTCTCTGTAATGGCAATGGCCTCTTTCAAAAGATTTTTATAATCCTTTTCTGCACTAAACGTAAACTTCTTCGATCTTGCAAAGCTTGGGGGATCGAGGATTACCATATCGAACTTCCGCTCTTTTTTTACCGCATATTTAAAGTAATGGAATACATCTTCGACAATGATACCCTGTGTTTCAAAATCAATTCCATTTATACTAAATTGCTCAATGGTCTTGCTGCGGCTCCGATTCGCAAGGTCCACACTCGTTGTTTTAGCTGCCCCACCTAATGCAGCAAACACAGAAAACGCTCCTGTATAGGAAAACGTGTTAAGAACGGTCTTCCCTTTTGCATAATGATCTCGAATGGTTTTTCTTACATCCCGCTGATCTAAAAACACCCCGACCATCGCACTTTCATTTAAATAAATCGCGAAATTAACCCCGTTTTCTTTCACGATGATCGGGAAAGTTCCTCTTTCACCTGCAACAAAATCATCATCCAAAATGTACTGGCCTTTTTCATCAAAGCGTTTTTTTTGATAGATTCCTTTGAACTCAACCAATTCCTTAAGAGACTGGATGATGAAATCACGGAAATGGTAAATGCCTTTACTGTACCAGTTTATTAAGTAATAGCCGTCAAAGTACTCAATGGTTAATCCGCCAATACCGTCCCCTTCACCATTAAAGACCCGGAACGCATTCGTTTCTTTATTTTGAAAAAATGATTTCCGATGATTGATGGCCAATCTTAATTTATTGGTAAAAAAGCTTTGATCCAGCGAGTCTTCCTCATTTCTGCTTAAGACCCAGCCATAGCCTTTATTCTGTTTACCATAATATCCTTTTGCGATAAACTTGCTTCGTTCATCAACAAGCTTAATTATCGATCCCTCTTCTTTTAAATCGTTGAAATTGATCAAAGCTTCCTTCGTAATTAGCGGAAAACCGCTTTTAAACTTATTGACGAATTTTGATTTAACTTTTATGCTGACTTCTTTATTCATCATTTCATCCTTATAAGGGAATATTAGCCCCTATCTTCCTTTCCTCTTACTTGCACCAGAGTATCCTCGTTTTGAGGAGCGCCCATCACTAGAAGGCCTGCCAGTTCGCCCTTGTTTATTTTCCACTGAGCTTCTGGAGCGTTCCATCTTCGTTCCATTAGATCTGCGTGGTTTTTTCTTTCCAGCTTGTTTGGTTTCTACATAAGGTCTTTCCCCGCGGCTTTCACTTTGTCTGTGAGGTCGATTAGGCTTAGTCCCGACTTCCGAGTTTTCATTTTCACTATTTTGTTTTTTAATCTTGATGTTTAAATCTTTTTCGATCGAATCTAATGCCTGTCGATCCTTTGCAGCATAAAGGGTAATGGCAAGCCCTTCGCTTCCGGCACGGCCCGTTCTGCCAATCCGGTGAACATAGCTTTCCGTATCTTGCGGGATGTCATAATTGAACACATGGGTGACTCCTTCGACATCTAGTCCCCTCGCAGCAACATCCGTTGCCACCAAAAGCTGCATTTCCGCTTTACGGAATCGCTCCATTACTCGTTCTCTTTTTGCCTGTGATAAATCTCCATGCAATTCATCACATTGGAAGCCATGCGCCTTTAATGCGTCATATAATTTACTTACTCTTCGGATGGTACGGCAGAATATTACCGCCAAAAATGGCCGGTGTGTTTCAACCAGTTGCATCAGTAATGCTTGTTTTCCCCGGTCTGTTGTAAAAATAGCCAGTTGCTTAATCGATAAGGCCGGAGCCTGTGTTTTTTCCACTTGGATATAGTGAGGCTGTTTCATATGCCTTTTTGCTAAATTTTTAATATCATCTGGGATGGTCGCTGAAAATAGCATTGTTTGCCGAGTTGGTGGTGTTTCACTAATGATTTCCTCCACCTCATGGAGAAAGCCAATGTGGAGCATTTGGTCTGCTTCATCTAAAACAAGAAAAGTAACCTTTGATAATTGAACGGTTCCTCTGCGAATATGATCCAACAATCTTCCCGGCGTTCCAACGACGATTTGGACATTCTTTTTCAGCTTATTCAATTGTTTCTCTACATCTTGTCCCCCGTAAACAGCTAAAACTCGAATGTCCTTTATATGTTCAAGGAATTTCTCGATTTCATTTGTAATTTGCAAGGCTAACTCTCTTGTTGGGGTAACAATTAATGCTTGGACATGCTCCTTGCTTGGATCCATTTTTTCTAAAATCGGTAAAATAAAGGCAAATGTCTTCCCTGTACCTGTTTGTGCTTGGGCAATCACATCCTGGCCTTCCATAACTGCAGGGATTGCCTTTTCCTGAATAGGTGTTGGTAAAATGATCCCATTTGTTTTTAAAATTCTCTCTACGTTTTCCGATATTCCTAATGATAAAAAATTTGACAAGGAAAAACCTACTTTCTTCAATAGCTTCGTATCCTCCTATTATTACGGCAAAATAGCTGAATAGCAAATTTATTGAGGACTTTTCTCCTTCTGCTCATGCTCTAAAAGCCACCTCTTCCGATCCAGCCCGCCAGCATATCCAGTTAAACTTTTGTTTGACCCAATAACTCGATGACATGGGACGATGATACTAATCAAATTCTTGCCATTTGCATTGCCAACTGCTCTTGTGGCCTTTTCATTTCCTATTATTAGAGCTAATTCCTTATACGATAATGTTTGTCCAAAAGGGATTCTCTGCAATTCATTCCAAACACAATTTTGAAATGGGGTTCCGCCTAAAGCTAACGGCAAATCGAATTCCTTTCTTACACC
>DATFAH010000457.1:0-2291 GCA_035254805.1 Caryophanales bacterium
ATTCTTATGGCTGACAAGAGTGATCGTCAATAAAATAAGGATCGATGTTCCCCCAATTAAGGCTGTTGCATCCCCACCTTGAAGATCAAGGATGAACATGGCGGCTACATCTAAGGCAAAAAGGATGGGAAAAAGCAGTGCGAAAAAGCGTTTTTGAGCTAAACTAAGCAGTGAGGTTTTAGTGGAATTGTCAGGTGTTGATTCTAATGGAACAACCGGTTTGACCTCCAAAAAACCGCGTTTCATATCTCTTTTCAAAAAGTAGAAGGCAACAACAGTGGTGACAAGCCCCATCACAAAAACGAGGGGAATACTCGCATCTATGACATCATTGATTGGAATTCCAGCAGCATCTGCCGTTAATTTAGGAGCTGCTTGAATAACAAAATCTCCAGATAAGGCGATCCCATGACCAAATAAGTTCATAGCCATTGCGACGCCTAACGCAGGAAGACCAGCCCTAATGGCAACTGGAAGAAGGACGGCACCTAACAATGCTACAGCAGGTGATGGCCAGAAAAACCATGAAATGACCATCATGAGAATACCGATTGTCCAGTAAGCAAGAGACGGGTTTCGAATTAATTTAGTAAATGGAGAGATCATGACATCATTTATTCCGGTAGTGGTTAATGTTTTGCTCATGGCAACAATGATTGAAATGACTAATATGGTGGACAATAGTTCCGTAATCGCAAAAGCAAAACTATTAAAAATACTGCTTATTGAGCTGCTAAGTGAGCCAGTAGCTGTTATGGCAAGCAAGAAGATTCCGACAATACAAATGAGAGATGTATCCCTTCTCATTACCATGAACCCAATTATGAGCGCAATGAAGACGACGTATATCCAATGGAGTGCTGTAAGTTCTACAATCATACGATGACCTCCTTTTCTTCATCCAACATAAGATATAGGCATTTACCCTATGGATGTATTACAGAATATGAAAAGGATTACAGGGTGTGAGAGCCTATTAAAAAAAATCTGTAAATAGATGAAAATGGACGGAGGGCCAGCTTTGTTATCAACAATTTTGAACGTCCAAAAACGACTTTTTTTTGACACTTATTTGTGTTGCCTATACACTGTTAAGATTAATAGATATAGTGTAGATAGCTTATGTATTTACTAGCAGAATCATGATTATCCATGGTAGATAAAGTTTTATTTTTGAAATATATATATTAAAATATTTAGCAGACATGTTCTTGAAAGGTGGAAATATTAATGGCTAAAACGATCAATGAAACGTTTTTAAAAGCAGCAAGAGGGGAAAAAACAGATTATGTACCTGTATGGTATATGAGACAGGCTGGACGATCACAGCCAGAATACCGAAAAATTAAAGAAAAGTACTCATTATTTGAAATCACTCATCAACCAGAATTATGTGCGTACGTCACACGCCTTCCCGTTGAAAATTACAATGTAGACGCAGCTATTCTTTATAAAGATATTATGACACCGCTTCCTGCTCTTGGAGTAGAAGTAGAGATCAAAGGTGGAATTGGTCCAGTAATCGCCAACCCGATTCGTTCACTCACAGATGTAGAAAAGCTAGGCGAAATTCACCCAGAAGAAGATGTTCCGTATGTGATTGAAACTATAAAACTACTAACAGAAGAGCAATTGTCTGTTCCGTTAATTGGCTTTTCCGGTGCACCATTTACACTTGCCAGCTATATGATTGAAGGCGGCCCTTCTAAAAATTATAATAAAACAAAAGCATTTATGTATGCTGAGCCAAAAGCATGGTTTGCTTTAATGGATAAACTGGGTGATATGATTATTACATATGTGAAATCACAATTAAAAGCTGGAGCAAAAGCGATCCAAATCTTTGATTCATGGGTTGGTGCTTTAAATGTCGAGGATTACCGTATTTTCATCAAACCAGTTATGAATAGAATCTTTACTGCCCTTAAAGAAGAAAACGCTCCACTAATTATGTTTGGTGTCGGCGCAAGCCATCTAGCAATGGAATGGAATGATCTGCCACTTGATGTAGTTGGATTAGACTGGCGCTTGCCGATTCAAGAAGCAAGGGAAATGGGAATTAACAAAACCATTCAGGGAAATCTAGATCCTGCCATCCTGCTTGCTCCTTGGGAAGTGATTGAGAAAAAAGCAAAAGCGATCTTAGATCAAGGAATGGCACAAAATGGATATATATTCAATTTGGGACATGGAGTTTTCCCTCAAGTTGATCCAGCAGTGTTAACAAGATTAACTACATTTATTCATGAATATTCTGCTACAAAGCTAAGCCGTTAACTACACCTTTTCAT
>DATFAH010000458.1:0-9047 GCA_035254805.1 Caryophanales bacterium
GAAAGTTACACAGATAAACTTTTAAATGAAGGAACATGGCTAACATTTGGAGAAGGTGCTTTAAAAATTTTAGCCATAATAGTAATTTCCGGCATCGTTATTCGCCTTGGTAAAGTTACCATTCATAATACATTTAAGCTAAAAAATAATTCTTTGTTGAGAACATCTGAACGAAGGGAAGCGACATTAGAAAAACTATTGGACAACATTCTTTCAAATGCCGTTTATTTTATTGCTTTTTTGATGATTCTTTCTGTATTAACTATCGATGTAAAAGCTTTATTAGCTGGAGCAGGAATTGTCGGTTTAGCGGTAGGCTTTGGCGCACAAAGCTTAGTGAAGGATATCCTATCTGGTTTCTTTATTATTTTTGAAGATCAATTTTCGGTCGGAGATCATATTCGGATTGGGCAATTTGAAGGAAATGTAGAAGCGATTGGTTTAAGGACAACGAAAATTAAAAGCTGGACAGGTGAGCTTCATATTATTCCAAACGGCAGCATTACCGAGGTTACCAATTATTCATTAAATAATAGTGTTGCCGTCGTGGATGTTGCGATCGCTTACAAAGAAGATATTGAAAAGGCCGAGAATGTTATTAGTGAACTGCTTCAAAAGTTACCTGAACAATATGAAAAAATTGTAAATGTTCCGGAGCTTTTAGGGGTACAAAACATGGGTCCAAATGAGATTGTGTTGAGAATTGTTGCTGAAACGTTACCAATGCAGCATTTCAATGTTGCGAGAATCATTCGAAAAGAGGTTAAAGTCCACCTAGACGAAAGTGGGATTGAAATACCGATGCCAAGGCTTGTCATGTTTTCAAAAGAAACGAACCCAACAAAGTAATTTAATGTTTAAAGGAGGAATGATAAATGGAGCAAAAGGAATTTGCGCTTAACGATATCGTTGAAATGAAAAAGCCTCATCCTTGTGGAGTGAATCGTTGGAAGATTATTCGCATGGGAATGGATGTACGAATAAAGTGTGAAGGCTGTTCCCATAGTGTCTTGATTCCTCGTAGAGAATTTTCTCGGAAAATGAAAAAGATTCTGGTTAAGCATGAAGAATAAGAAAGTTAATGTAAGTATGAAACCTGACTAGGATGAAACCTAGACAAGATTCATGCTTTTTCTTTTGGAATTTTTATATTATTCTTAAATAAAAACTTTCTGGAGATGGGGAATTTGGCTGCTGTTCATCAATCTGGGTGTCCTTTAAATTGTTGAGATAATTGTATGATTGCTTAGTCAATATCGAAAAATGTTAACTGTCGCTATTTGGCAGCAGTTAACATTTTTTCCTTCTCTCGTACATCTTGTCTTTTTAATAACAAATGCCTATAATTGTGAGAGGCTTTTTATTACAATGAACGGCAATAGTTATGATAGATTTTTATTAGAGGAGTGACATGAAATGGCTTTAACTGCTGGGATCGTAGGTTTGCCAAACGTTGGTAAGTCTACTTTATTTAATGCAATTACACAAGCTGGTGCTGAGTCCGCCAATTACCCTTTCTGTACAATTGATCCAAATGTAGGAATTGTTGAAGTTCCAGATAACCGTTTAAACAAATTAACTGAACTTGTTCAACCGAAAAAAACAGTTCCCACCGCTTTTGAGTTTACAGATATTGCTGGAATTGTTAAAGGTGCAAGTAAAGGTGAGGGGTTAGGAAATAAATTCCTTTCACATATTCGTTTAGTAGATGCCATCTGTCAGGTTGTCCGCTGTTTCGCTGATGATAATATCACGCATGTTGCGGGAAAAGTGGATCCAATTGATGACATTGAAACGATTAACCTTGAGCTGATTCTTGCTGATATGGAAACAGTAGAAAAGAGAATTGGTCGTGTAGAAAAGCTAGCGAAACAAAAGGATAAGGATGCAGTGGCTGAATTTGAGGTTCTTTCCATGCTCAGAGACGCTTTTGAAACAGAAAAGCCTGCACGCACAGTTGATTTCACTGATGAGCAGCTAAAAATTGCCAAAATGCTGCATCTCTTAACAATAAAACCTGTTCTATATGTAGCGAATGTTAGCGAAGACGATGTGGCAGATCCTTCCGCAAATGAGTATGTCCAAAAGGTACGTGAATTCGCCGCTAAAGATAACGCAGAGGTTATTGTGATTTGTGCAAAAATAGAATCTGAAATTGCAGAACTTGAAGGCGAAGAAAAAGAAATGTTTTTACAAGAGCTAGGTATCGAAGAATCTGGTCTTGACCAATTGATTCGTGCTGCCTATAGCTTGCTTGGACTAGCTACTTACTTTACAGCTGGTGTTCAAGAAGTTCGTGCTTGGACGTTCAGAAGAGGAATGAAAGCTCCGCAATGTGCAGGTGTGATTCATTCAGACTTTGAAAGAGGATTTATTCGTGCAGAAACGGTATCCTATGATGATCTGTTAGCAGCAGGGTCAATGGGCGCTGCACGTGAAGCCGGGAAAGTTAGACTTGAAGGTAAAGAATATGAAGTGAAAGACGGAGATATTATCCATTTCCGATTTAATGTTTAATGTTTTATGCCCCGCAGATATTCTGTGGGGCATTTTTCATTTGCCGGGAAATAATTTCCTTGTATTTTTTACCTTTCATTGCTTTTAATCATTTCCTATGATATAATTTCACTCTGTGAGTAATGAAAAATTGCTCCTTGCCCTTTATGGGCCGTCTAGACCAAAAGGAGGTGACAGTGATGAAAAAGTACGAAATCATGTACATCATCCGTCCAAATATCGAAGATGAAGCTAAAAAAGCTCTTGTAGAGCGTTTTAACGGAATTCTTACTGATAATGGTGCGGAATTAGGTGAAACAAAAGATTGGGGTAAACGCCGTCTTGCATACGAAATCAATGATTTCCGTGATGGATACTACCAAATCGTAAAAGTGAATGCTTCTGCTGCTGCTGTGCAAGAATTCTCTCGTTTAGCAAAAATCAGCGAAGATATCATTCGCCACATCGTGATTAAAGAAGAAGAATAAAACTTGATATGAAATGTTTCACATGAAACATTAGCTAAAAAAAAGGAGTTGATTCTGATGATGAATCGTGTCGTTCTTGTTGGCCGGTTAACCAAAGACCCTGATTTGCGTTATACACCAAATGGTGTTCCAGTTGCTACATTTACATTAGCTGTAAATCGTACGTTTACAAACCAACAGGGTGAAAGGGAAACGGATTTTATAAATTGCGTCATTTGGCGCCGTCCTGCAGAAAACGTAGCGAACTTTTTGAAAAAAGGAAGCCTCGCTGGTGTTGATGGCCGGATTCAAACCCGCAACTATGAAGGACAAGATGGGAAACGTGTCTATGTCACAGAGGTTTTGGCTGAGAACGTTCAATTTTTAGAGCCTAAAAACTCTTCAGCTGGCCGAAGTGACAATGATCAGTACGGTGCTCCTAGGGAACAAAGACCTCCTTATGGAAACAACAATCAGAATCAACGCCAAAATAATAACCAAGGTTTTACGCGTATGGATGAGGATCCATTTGCAGGGAATGGTCAAATCGACATCTCAGATGACGATCTTCCATTCTAAGTAAAACTTAAATTGATAAAAAAGGAGGGAATTTTCATGGCAGGTGGACGCAAAGGCGGACGTGCAAAACGTCGTAAAGTTTGCTATTTCACAGCAAACGGAATCACTCACATCGATTATAAAGATGTAGATTTACTTAAAAAATTCATTTCTGAGCGTGGAAAAATCTTACCTCGTCGTGTAACTGGTACAAACGCCAAGTACCAACGCAAACTAACTGTTGCGATTAAACGTGCACGTATGATGGCATTATTACCATATGTTTCAGGTGAATAATTCCAATTAAAGGCAGTGAGGGGCAATCCCTTGCTGCTTTTTTATTTCTAACATTCCTTTAGTTGAATCCCAAGGCCATACTAGCTAAAATAAGAGGATAAGGATTTGTAAATTTTATAGGGGTGAAGAAGTGAAAAATGTTCGTAAGTTAACAGAAGGGGCTATTCTAATGGCCGCTTTCACTGTTTTATTACTTGTAACCATCTATGTTCCGGTTTTAGGAATGGTGGTTAACTTATTTTTGCCAGTACCGTTTATTTTATTTGCCGCGAAAAATGATTTAAAAAGCTTGGTTTTGTTCATGGTGGCTTCTCTCATTATCTCATTCATTTCCGGTACGATTTTCGCACTGCCGCTTACGCTTGCATATGGATTAACGGGAACTGTCATGGGTTATTTACTTCAAAAAAATAAGAGCAGAACCACTATTTTGATCTCTGGTTCGATCATCTTCTTAAGTAATCTAGTGATTCAATATATTGTTAGCACTGCCTTTTTCCATTTCAATATTATTGATGAAATGATTAAAACCGTTAATGAATCCATAAAGATGTCTTCGAAATTGATGGAGGGAATGGGTCAAGGACAGGAAAGTGCAAAAATCATCGATCAATTTGAAAAAGGTTTAGATCTCATTAAAACATTAGTTCCAAGTTTGTTTGTCATGTCATCGTTTATTATTGTCTTTTTTATCCAACTGTTATCATTGCCAATCATTAAAAGGTTTGGGATCAAGGTTGAAAACTGGAAGCCGTTTAGGGAGATTTCATTACCTAGAAGCCTATTGTGGTACTATTTACTCGCTATGCTAGGAAATATGTTATTACATCCGGCACAAGGCACATACATGTTTAATGCTTTTACAAACCTTACATATATTTTGCAATTGTTTATGGTTTTTCAAGGGTTAACGTTTATTTTTCACTTTTTTTATCAAAGAGGGACAAAGAAGTCAGTCCCTGTTGTGCTTTCTGTTCTAACCATGCTTGTTCCTGTTTTTCTTTATATTGTAGGAATATTAGGTATAATTGATTTAGGTTTTGATTTGAGAAGGCGTTCAGGGAAAAAAGAGTGAAGACTACTGTTTAGGAGCTGAAAATTTTGCCTGCATTTTTAGAAAAGAAATCCATTCGATATCCTTTTTATGGGCTATTAGGCATTA
The DNA here is from genome assembly GCA_035254805.1 of Caryophanales bacterium. Lineage (GTDB taxonomy): Bacteria > Bacillota > Bacilli > Bacillales > Cytobacillaceae > JAUZPL01. Next base: position 4,981 of record DATFAH010000458.1, read on the forward strand.
CGGTAGTACTGATTATTGTCTTGTCCCTATATAATTGGATATTAAGCTTAGCGGGTTTATTGATCATATTTTTGCCTACTTACTACATGGTTCAAATTGACCGAGAGCATCGGAAAGAAGTGGAGGAATATATTACAACCCTTTCATATCGTGTGAAAAGAGTTGGTGAAGAGGCCCTTTTGGAAATGCCGATCGGGATCATGTTGATCAATGATGATTATTTTATTGAATGGACAAATCCATTTCTCGCTTCCTGTTTTGGTGAAGATAGCCTTGTAGGAAGGTCGCTCTATGATGGAGCAGAAGCCTTGATTCCCTTGATTAAACAAGAAGTGGAAACAGAAATCATCAATCTTCATGAGCGAAAATTTCGGGTTATTCATAAACGTGATGAGCGGCTTCTCTACTTTTTTGATATAACCGAGCAAGTGGAAGTTGAAAAAAGGTATCGAAGTGAACGAACGGTCATTGCGATTATTTTTCTAGATAATTATGATGAATTAACGCAAGGGATGGATGATCAAACTCGTAGCAGCATCAATAACCTTGTTACATCGGTTCTAAATAAATGGGCATTAGATAATCATATCTTTTTAAAAAGAATATCATCTGATCGATTTATCGCCGTTTTTAATGAGGGAATTCTACAAATGCTTGAAAAGAGGAAGTTTGCGATTCTTGATGAAGTTAGGGAAATGACTTCCAAGCAAAATTTATCTTTTACATTAAGTATTGGTGTGGGTGCTGGTGTTTCCTCTTTACCAGAATTAGGCACGCTTGCACAGTCTAGCCTTGATTTAGCACTAGGGCGTGGTGGTGATCAGGTTGCAATTAAGTCTGCGAATGGTAAGGTGAAATTTTTTGGCGGAAAAACAAATCCAATTGAAAAGCGGACGAGGGTAAGAGCAAGAGTGATTTCCCATGCCTTAAAAGAACTTATTGCTGATAGTGATAAAGTCATTATCATGGGCCATAAACATCCTGACATGGATTCAATAGGTTCCTCGATTGGAATTCATAAGGTTGCCCAAATGAATCAAATGGACTCCTATATTGTGTTAGATTTCCAAGACATAGGGATTGGGGTACGGCGTCTTGTCTCTGAAATTAGACAGCATGAGGAGCTCATCTCCCACTTTATTAGTCCTGAAGAGGCATTGGAAATGGCAACAGATAAAACATTGGTCGTTGTTGTTGATACACATAAACCATCACTTGTTATGGAAGAACGACTGTTAAGTAAGACAGAAAAGGTGGTTGTCATTGACCATCATCGCCGCGGTGAAGATTTTATCAAAAATCCTTTACTTGTCTATATGGAGCCATATGCTTCGTCTACAGCGGAACTCATAACAGAGCTTCTAGAATATCAGCCAAAACGGGGCAAAATTGATATTCTTGAAGCAACAGCCCTTTTAGCAGGAATCATTGTGGATACAAAAAGCTTTACACTAAGAACTGGTTCCCGCACATTTGATGCAGCATCCTATTTACGTGCGCAAGGAGCCGATACTATCCTAGTACAAAAATTTTTGAAGGATGATATTGAAACCTATATAAAAAGATCTAAAATTATTGAATCTGTTTCTTTTTATAAAGATGGCATTGCGATTGCAAAAAGTGATGAAAATCAGCTAAATGATCAAGTCATCATTGCCCAAACAGCGGATACATTACTCACATTGGATGGGGTAAATGCTTCTTTTGTAATTTCTAAACGGGGTGATGAAGCAATCGGAATTAGTGCAAGATCGCTCGGGGAGGTTAATGTCCAAATCATTATGGAAAGTCTGCATGGAGGAGGGCATTTGACAAATGCTGCAACCCAGCTTTCCGGTTTATCAATTGAAGAAGCTGAAAATCAATTAAAATTAGCCATTGATGAATATTTTGAAGGAGGAAAAAAAGAATGAAGGTTATTTTCTTAAAAGATGTAAAAGGTAAAGGCAAAAAAGGTGAAATAAAAAATGTAGCCGACGGTTATGCACATAACTTTTTAATTAAACAAGGTTTGGCGATTGAGGCTAATCAGTCTAGTGTAAGCACGTTAGCAGCTCAAAAGAAAAAGGAAGAAAAATTGGCCGAAGAAGAACTTGCAGAAGCAAAAAAATTGAAGGAAGCAATTGAAAAAATCACGGTGGAGTTAACGGCTAAAGCAGGAGAAGGCGGCCGACTTTTTGGCTCCATTACAACAAAACAAATTGCAGAAGAATTGCAAAAGAAACATAGCATAAAAATTGATAAACGCAAAATGGAACTTAATGATGCTATTCGTTCTCTTGGCCATACAAAGGTACCTGTTAAATTACACCATGAAGTAACGGCTACATTAAATGTTCACGTAAAAGAAGGAAACTAAATTTGGCAGTTCGTTTTTGTAGACAAACATGATAAAATAATAAGAGTGAAAAAACGATACAAGATTCAATTCCTAACTAAAGTATATAATTAGGAAAAAGCATGAGACGAAACCAACATAATAAGGCAGCGCGAGCGGAGCCAAACATGATGCTTACAAAATTAAACCTGAATTCACTTTCAAACCATGTATTGCTACAAATAACGTTAAGCAAAGCTCCGTCCCCTTTTCCAATGATGTGATCGGTTATAACTGGTCACTTTTTCTTCTTTTTGGAGAAAATGACTATCCATTTAAATGATTCCTCTTCAAAAAAGGAGGTTAAAATAATGAGTGATTTATTCGCGGATCGCTTACCACCACAAAATGTTGAAGCAGAACAGGCTGTTTTAGGTGCTATTTTCTTAGAACCAGCCTCGTTAACGATGGCTTCAGAAATTTTAATTCCAGAAGATTTCTATCGTGCCGCACACCAAAAGATCTTTAATGTGATGTTGAAACTGAACGATCAAGGGAAAGCCGTTGATTTAATAACGGTTACAGAGGAACTAGCAGCCGGAAAGATTTTAGAGGATACGGGAGGAGTCAGTTATTTAAGTGAACTGGCGGGATCGGTGCCTACTGCTGCCAATATTGAATATTATGCGAGAATAGTAGAAGAAAAATCTCTATTAAGACGTCTAATCCGCACTGCGACAGGGATTGCCCAAGATGGTTATACCCGTGAAGATGAAGTGGAAGTTCTTCTAAGTGAAGCAGAAAAAAACATCCTAGAGGTTGCCCAAAGAAAAAATGCTGGGGCTTTTCACAATATTAAAGATGTTCTTGTACGAACCTACGACAATATTGAACTAATGCACAACCGTGTAGGTGATATTACTGGGATTGCCACTGGATTTAGTGAGCTTGACCGAATGACAGCAGGCTTTCAACGTAATGATTTGATTATTGTTGGTGCCCGTCCTTCTGTCGGTAAAACGGCCTTTGCCTTAAATATTGCTCAGAATGTTGCCACTAAAACGGGCGAAAATGTTGCGATTTTTAGTTTGGAAATGGGTGCAGAGCAGCTTGTTATGCGTATGCTTTGTGCTGAGGGAAATATTGATGCCGGGCGACTCCGGACTGGATCCCTTACAGATGAAGACTGGGGTAAGTTAACGATGGCAATGGGGAGCCTATCTAATGCCGGAATTTTTATTGATGACACACCTGGTGTTCGAATTAGCGATATTCGTTCAAAATGCCGGCGCCTAAAGCAAGAACATGGCCTTGGAATGATCTTAATTGATTATTTACAGCTTATTCTCGGCAGTGGCAGATCTGGCGAAAACCGCCAACAGGAAGTATCGGAAATTTCAAGATCCCTTAAGCAGTTAGCTCGTGAATTACAGGTGCCTGTTATTGCCCTTTCTCAGCTTTCCCGTGGTGTAGAACAACGTCAGGATAAACGGCCGATGATGTCCGATATTCGTGAATCGGGAAGTATTGAACAAGACGCGGATATTGTTGCCTTTTTATACCGTGATGACTATTATGATAAAGAATCAGAGAACAAAAATATTATTGAGATTATTATTGCAAAACAACGTAACGGTCCAACAGGAACGGTTCAATTGGCGTTCGTAAAGGAATACAATAAATTTGTTAATCTTGAAAAACGCTTTGATAGTCCTCCTGGGGCATGATCATTTTTACAAGGCAGCCACTT
>DATFAH010000459.1:0-2187 GCA_035254805.1 Caryophanales bacterium
ATGGATATAATGCAATCTTGAACATAAAAAAAATAAAGGATCAAATAATTTCCATATTCTTAAAATGATTTGGCGAATCATTTTTTATTACACTCCTTTCCATACCATTATGATGATTCAATAACTTCCTTTTTAATATGGAAATGAAAGGATAAAAAAAGGGAGATTAAAACTCTCCCCATTGTAGATCTTTTTTAAATTTGATGAACGGTTATTTCAGGACGGCTTCCAATACGAATATTTACCCCCGTTTGCCCAAGACCCTCACTGATATAAAAAGGTTTTCCATCGTGAAAATGGAGGCCTTTAATCATATTCATTCGAACAAGCTTCCCCATTTTCAACAAATGATACGGTTTTGGCCAATGGATTTGACCGCCATGAAAATGGCCTGATAATAGGTAATCATACTTATATGATTTCATTTTTAAAACAATATTAGGATCATGTGTTAGCACAAGATTGTAACCATTTGGCAAATCCTTGTATGCTTTAGAAGCATCATCCCGCTTTGAATGATGATCATCAATACCAATTATATTTAACGTTTTACCGTGATTTTGAAGTGAAGTATTCTCGTTTTGCAAAGTAATGCAGCCATGTTCTTCTAGTGTATTTTTTAACAAGGCAAAATGTTCATCATTCAAATAATAATCATGATTTCCAAATACCGCATAAATCCCAAGCCTTGGATTTAGGTCATTTAATTTTTGCAGGTATGGAATTAATTTTGGAATATTACTTTTTCGCTCTAAATAATCGCCTGTTAAAGCAATCAAATCAATTGGCATGTTGGCAACATTTTGAAAAAGTTCGTTTGGCGTGATGGAAATGTTTTCAAGGTGAATATCGGAAAGGTGAAGGATGGTTAAGGGTTGGTCCACATGAGAATTGGGAACATTTATCGTATTTATAGTAACGGCTTTTGTATTATGATTTGCTTTAACGAAAATGATAATGAGGAACAAAATTATACCAGCAACAATATATATCAATTAATCTCCTCCCTACCCAAAAGTATAGTAGGAAAAAGCATACTAATAAAGTGGTAGTTGGTGGAAATATCCCAATTCTAGTTTACATAATTATATTATAGTGAATTAAAACTTTTTAATTTTTATTGGGCTAACCATTAATATCGCTAGTATAATGGTAATAATCGGATTATTATAGAGAAACAGTCCCATTCCTGCCATGATTAAACCAGCTAGTGTTATCGGGATTCCAATAAAATGCCCTACCGTTGGTTTTACACTAAATTTGGCAAGTCTTAACGCACCCATTGCGAAATAGAGCATAAAAGCAAAGGATCTAGCATAGATGCCTCTGTTAATGAGTGAAATAACATGAATGAACATCTCATAACATTTAAACATAAGATGCAAAAAAAGAAATGTAGGAGGTGCCTATGAACGGCTATTCTTATCTTGATTTTCTTTCCGAATTTGGTGTTAGTGGCGCCCACCCCGGTGGTTTTCATTTGACGAAAGATCTTCTTTCGAAAGAAAACATTTCATCAGAATCATTCGTTCTTGATGCTGGGTGTGGGACTGGACAAACAGCCGCATATTTATCTGAACAATATGGTGCAAATGTCTATGCACTTGAGATTAACCCAACTATGGTGAATAAAGCTCACGAAAGATTTAAAGTTTTAAATTTGCCAGTTCAGCTTTTTCAAGGGTCCATTGAGGAAATTCCTTTTGATAATCATTCATTTGATTTCCTTTTATCAGAATCTGTTCTTGCTTTTGTAAACAAAAAAAAATCGTTACATGAAATCTTTAGAGTATTAAAAAAAGGCGGGCGTGTGATTGCCATCGAAATGACCATGAATTTTTTAATTCCCAAAAAGGATGAAAATGAAATTAAACAATTTTACGGTTTGGATTCCTTGTTACTAGAAAGTGATTGGAGAAATTTATTAGAGGAAACTGGCTTTCATCATATTGAAATTAGTTCTTCCTATCCAACCATTCAATCCAATAACACAAATCCTGAATTTCATTTTTCAAAGAATTTTGATCTGAAATTATTCGATATTTTACATCAGCACGCACAAATCATCATAAAACACCAAGATTCCTTAAGTTACCGAATCATTACATGTGAGAAGCCGTAATGGCAGGTATAATATTACAAACATGTTGAAAAATAACCTTGTTAATAGTTAACAAGGATGGTGAA
>DATFAH010000460.1:0-2681 GCA_035254805.1 Caryophanales bacterium
GAAATAATCCTTATCATTATTATTCCTCTTCCAGCTCTTCATCAATAATACTTTTTTCAACTAAATATTCAAAAGTAATATCTGCAATTTCCTCTAATTCTTCCTCAGAAGGAACGTAACCCCTTTTAACAAGCTCATGAAAGAAAAATTCAGCAATTTCTTCTGTATCAATAAATACTTCAATTTCTCTCATAACGTCGCCCCCTTTGTATGAATGTATGATAAATCAGCTATTCTCATGCCATATACTCCCAAAATATCCTTCTTTAAATAATCCCTATTTTATTAAATTCATACGTCTTTTTTAAGGTGGACAAGCATAAAAATGAAAAAAACAAAAATAATTGGGGTGCATGTATGTCAACTTTTCAAATCTGGAAAAAGGCCTTTATCGAAGATGTTAACCATGAAAATAGTAAAACAATCTATTTATTCGGTAATGTAACAAATTATTTATTTTATATGATTAAATGGGCTGGAATCCTTTACGTTCTTTATTTATTCTGGAAATTTCTTAGTCTTTAACAAAGATTAAAGTTTATCATCATTCCTACTAACAATACCTTCTAATTTCCTGAGTATTACTTTCATGACCTGACTAAATTCTTGATCTCCAAACCATTCATAAAGAATGCGGTAATCGTTATAAATATCTAGGAGGTGATTAATTAATTCATACTTCTCATGATTTTGAATGATTGCTTCATGTTCCACCATATCCGGCATTTTCCGGGATTTTACTAATTTTAATGGTGTTGATTCTTTTTTCGCTAAGTATTTAAATCCAAGTTTCTTAATGATCATTTCTGCACTTGCAGAATCTGCAACAAGGGCAAGTTCCTCCTCGCTTGCCTCCAACCATTCTCCATCACTGATCCGATATAATTCATAAATCACATCTTCCCAGGCATCTTCTTTATACCTCCAAATTTCCGTTCGGAAACCCACTACTTTAAATAAGTCTGTCCCATATCCGTAAACCTGGACTAAATCTCCAAAGAAAAACTTGTACTCGATATCGATTTGTTCCTGCTCCATTTTATTTCCTTCATATTCGGAAAGAAGCTTAATTCCTGATTCGATATAAAAACCTTCACTTTTATTAACCTCATAAACGTATTTTCCATTAAGCCACTTTACATCTGTAATTTTCCCCACAGTTCCATACATCGTTATCACGACTGTATCACCGATTTTATATTTCGGCTTTTTCTTTTTCTCCATCGTCCTCCATCCCCTCAATGATGAGTCGTGAAAATTAATTACCATATTATATGCAGCAAATGAAATATCGCTTACTCTATCGGGGAAGAAAAATCGCCCCAATATAAGAGGGCGATAATCGTTTTTATTATGATTTTAGTTCTGATAAAAGGTATAGTTGCCATGCTTCATCAAAAATAGACATACTCTTTAAATAATTTCCATTTAGCTCAAGATATGAACTAATTTCATGATAATCATCAGAAGTCTTTGGAAAACTATGATCATGATAGGCATCATTGGCAAATTTACTAATTTCATCTTTTGGTGCAGGATGCCTGTATTTCATTAAAAAATGATAAAAACTTTTACTCATAGAAAAATGCCTCATTTATTTGTTGATTTTCATTACTAAAAAACACTATAACGAAAATAATATCGATAATCCAGCTGAAAGATTTATCTTTAAATCTTACTAAAAATTAAATTAGTTCAATGATTATTTTTGTATATGATTCATTTGCAAAGATGGTTGCCTTCCCACCAAATGAAATCGTTGCAATTGGTTGAACATGGCCGAAATTTATGTTAGCAATTACTGGAAGATGACGGAGCTCTTCTTTCGAATAAATTATTTTTTTTATGGCAGCTTCCGTCATATTGGTGTCTTTTTGAAATCTACCGATCAAAATCCCCTTTATACCACTAGCATCATGCAAATGGAGCAGGGACTGAAGATCCCGATCAAAGGATTGTGGATGTGATTCCTTACTGTCCTCAATAAAAAGGATCGAATCTTTCAATATGGGCATATATTCTGTTCCCTGAAGAAGATTTAATGTACTCAAATTTCCTCCAATAAGGGTTCCTGATGCCTCGCCTTCTTGAAGAATTAAATACCCATCTTGCTTTATGAATTCCCGATTTTCTTGATCTAAATACCATGGATCATCACTCCAAGTTTCTGAAGGGTCAACTTCATACGGTGCATCGTTCGTAACAGCTTCTAGGAAAGATTGCATAGTGTATTCCACTCCATACTTAATGCCAAAGCTTGAAAAAAACGGGCCATAATAGGTAATTAACCCTGTTTTTTTATGGATAGCAGCTATTAAGGCTGTAATGTCACTATACCCGCAAAACACCTTAGGGTTTGCTCTAATAAGTTCATAATCGATATATTTTAAGAGCTGGTTTGCATGAAAACCGCCAAGTGCCGCAAAGATTCCTTTTACATTTGGGTCTTTAAAGGCATCATGCAAATCTTCAATTCTATCTTTAATAGATGTCGTATAAAATTCATCATGATCATATACATTTTTCCCAAAAGTAACATGAAATCCTAATTGGTTTAGACGCTCAACAGCAATGTCAATTTGCTTATCTTTCACCAGTGCCATACTTGTGGACGGAGCTATTACTCTTATCTCATCCCCAGGAGATAATCTTTTTGGCAGCATCCTATTTCCCTCCCAAAT
>DATFAH010000461.1:0-3250 GCA_035254805.1 Caryophanales bacterium
CATTGCCATCGCGAATCAAAAAGGTGGAGTCGGCAAGACCACTACCTCTGTCAACCTAGGCGCCTGCTTAGCATACATAGGAAAAAAGGTTTTACTAGTTGACATTGACCCACAAGGGAATGCAACAAGTGGAATAGGAATTGAAAAGGCAGAAGTAGACCAATGTATTTATGATATTTTAGTAGATGATGTAGAGGCAAAAAATGTGATTAAACCTACATCTGTAGAAAATCTGTATGCTATTCCAGCAACGATTCAGTTAGCCGGTGCCGAAATTGAATTAGTACCGACCATATCGAGAGAAGTTCGATTAAAAAGGGCTTTAGAAGATATTAAAAATAATTTTGATTATGTTATTATTGATTGCCCTCCATCCTTAGGATTATTGACCATCAATGCACTGACTGCCTCAGACTCTGTTCTGATTCCTGTTCAGTGTGAATATTACGCTTTAGAAGGATTAAGCCAATTGCTAAATACGGTTCGTCTTGTTCAAAAACATTTAAATCAGGATTTAAAAATTGAGGGCGTTTTATTAACGATGCTCGATGCACGTACCAATCTAGGCCTTCAAGTTATTGAAGAAGTGAAAAAATATTTTCAGGACAAAGTTTACAAAACCATCATCCCTAGAAATATACGTCTAAGTGAAGCTCCAAGTCATGGTGAGCCAATCATTGCCTATGATTCAAAATCTCGTGGAGCAGAAGTTTATGTAGATTTGGCAAAGGAAGTGGTTTCGAATGGCTAAAGGATTAGGAAAAGGCCTAAATGCATTTTTTGTGAACATGGAAGTGGAAAAAGGGGAATCCGTTCAAGAAATAGCGATTAAAGAACTTCGCCCAAATCCATATCAGCCTCGAAAGAACTTTCAACAAGAAGCAATTGATGAATTGAAAAATTCCATTATGGAGCACGGCATTTTGCAGCCGATTATTGTTAGAAAGAGTATTAAAGGCTATGAAATTGTTGTGGGGGAAAGACGTTTTCGTGCAGCGAAGGAAGCAAAACTAGAAACTGTACCTGCTGTTGTCAGGGAACTTTCCGAACAGCAAATGATGGAATTAGCTGTGCTTGAGAACCTTCAAAGAGAAGATTTAAATCCGATTGAAGAGGGACTTGCCTACCAAACCTTAATGGAAAAATTATCGCTTACACAAGAAGAAGTGGCAAAACGATTGGGGAAAAGCAGACCACATGTTGCTAACCACATCCGTTTATTATCCCTTCCTCCAAAAATACAGGAATTGATATCAAGTGGGAAAATAAGCATGGGTCATGGCCGTGCCCTTTTAGGGCTTCGTAAAAAAACAACCCTTTCGACCATCGTGGAAAAAGTGATTCAAGAAAATTTGAATGTGCGCCAACTTGAAAAATTAATCCAGCAGTTAAATGAAAATGTTTCACGTGGAACAAAAAAAACAGAGAAGAAAAAAGATGTCTTTTTGCAGGAGCGTGAGCATCTGCTGCGTGAGAGATTTGGAACAATGGTGAATATTAAGCAATCAAAGAACAAAGGGAAAATTGAAATTGAGTTTTTCTCTCAGGAAGATTTAGAGAGAATATTGGAGCTGCTTGATCAAGAATCATCCTTTTAGGATGGTTTATTTTTTCACATAATAGAATAGAAGACTAGGTGAAAAGTATGTTTTTAATCGGAACACTTGTGAATGGGGCGTTAATTATAATAGGATCCCTCTTTGGTAAATTACTTCATCGGATTCCAGAGGGGATGAAATCAACGGTCATGTATGCCATTGGTTTGTCCGTTATGGTATTAGGGCTTCAAATGGGATTAAAAAGCGAGAATTTTCTAATCGTCATTATAAGTTTAGTAATGGGTGCCGTTATAGGAGAAGTACTATGCCTAGAAGAAAAATTAAATGATCTAGGACAATGGTTGGAAAAAAAAGTAGGATCGAATGGAAAAGGGAGTATCTCAGAAGGATTTGTTACGGCGACATTAATTTTTGTCATTGGGGCAATGGCAATAATTGGTGCTTTGGATAGTGGGATCCGCGGGGATCATGCAGTATTATATATGAAGTCGATTATTGATGGTTTTACTGCGCTCATTCTTACCACAACGCTCGGAATTGGTGTGCTTTTTTCCGCAGTCCCTGTCATTCTTTATGAAGGAACCATTGCCTTGTTTGCTACGCAAATTGACCGTTTTGTTCCCAAAGAATTGATGAGCCAATTTATTACTGAAATGACTTCGGCAGGCGGCATTATGATCCTTGCAATTGGTCTGAATCTCACAGGAATGGTGAAAATTAAAGTTGCCAATCTTTTGCCGGGAATATTAGTTACCGGTGCAATCGTTACGATCTTGCATTATTATCATCAATTTATGTAACATAAAAACAGGGAATAGTTTAATCGCTATTCCCTGTTTCCTTATAGGAAAATTAATTGAATTTTTCTTTAGAATGAATCGAATGATATTCAAGCTGCTCTATTTTTTTAGAATAAAGAATACTTGCTTTATAGATCCCGTTCGCAATTGATTTCGCCATCTTTAACACTAAATTTAATCGGGTATTTTGTAAAACAAAAAATTCCATAAACCCGCTGACATTTACGATTCCTGTTATATGAATATTTCCTACCTCCGGAAGCTCTTTATTTACTCCTGCACCAGGCTGAAGAGGGCCATTGCCAATTTCTATTATTCCTACATTTTTTACTCTTCCTAAACAGGCATCGATACCAATGATAAATGGATGGAAATGTTTTTCATGGATCTCTTTCAACTTTTCTGCTAGATTTACAGCATGAATAGGGTCATCAAGTGTACCATAAACGAAGAAAGATGGGATGTTTTTCTCAGAAAGCAATGTACCTGTAAGTGGTCCTAATGAATCACCTGTAGAGCGATCTGTACCAATACAAACAAACACGATGGGGCGACTTGTGATAACAGGAAAGTATGAAATTAGTTCTTCAGCAAGATGTTCAGCAGCCTGATGATCATCATGTGAGATTCTTTCCTTTGTTTTCCCATCAAAAAAACTTCGCCTTAGATTCATTTAGTCCACCCCTTAATTTTACTATTACAAGTATACGGAGAATTTAAGGAATCTATACGTCTATTAAATGAAAAAATAGGAATGAATAACAATATCTGTACAAATTTTTAAAACTGGGATAAAAAAGTGTAGTTCTGTTGACACTTTTTCATTAAGTTTATTTAATATATAATCTTTAATATTAGGTGGGCACATATTATGTTTTGTAAGGAAGGTGA
>DATFAH010000462.1:0-3328 GCA_035254805.1 Caryophanales bacterium
CAACACCTTTTTATAAAAGAGAAAAGAAATAGTAGAAGGGAGCAAAAGCTATGAATCATCGCTATTTACCTATGACAGAAGAAGATAAAAAATCAATGCTTGAAACTATAGGTGTATCGTCCATCGATGAACTTTTCAGCGACATCCCAGAAAAAGTAAGATTTAAAGGCGATTACAATATTAAACCTGCTAAATCAGAGTCAGCATTAATGAAAGAATTAGCTATTATGGCTGACCGTAATGCTGATTTAAGAAAAAATACATCTTTCCTTGGTGCAGGGGTTTATGACCATTACATGCCAGTCATTGTTGATCATGTTATTTCTCGTTCTGAGTTTTATACAGCTTATACTCCATATCAGCCAGAAATTTCTCAAGGGGAGTTACAAGCTATTTTTGAATTCCAATCCATGATTTGTGAAATAACAGGAATGGAAGTAGCGAACTCTTCTATGTATGACGGTGGAACAGCTCTTGCTGAAGCTGCAATGCTTAGCGCTGGTCATACAAGAAGGAAAAAAGTTCTAATTTCAAACGCTGTACACCCAGAATATAGAGATGTACTTAAAACATATGCAAAAGGCCAAAATATCGAAATCATTGAAGTACCTGTAAGAGATGGTATCACTGATCTTGACGCCCTAAAATCATTAGCTACAAATGAAATCGCAGCTGTGATTGTACAATATCCAAACTTCTTTGGTCGAATCGAACCATTAAAAGAGTTTGAAGAAATTGTTCATGCCAACAAATCCATGTTTGTTGTTTCAAGTAATCCATTAGCACTTGGAGTGTTAACACCTCCAGGAAAATTTGGAGCTGATATTGTTGTCGGGGATGCTCAACCATTTGGTATTCCAACAGCATTCGGTGGACCACACTGTGGATTCTTTGCGGTAAGTGATAAATTAACTAGAAAAGTTCCTGGTCGTCTTATCGGTCAAACTACTGATGAAAATGGACGTCGTGGTTTTGTTTTAACTTTGCAAGCTCGTGAACAACACATCCGTCGTGAAAAAGCGACATCAAATATTTGTTCAAACCAAGCATTAGTAGCTCTTGCAGCATCTGTTGCAATGACAGCCCTTGGTAAAAAAGGTGTTCGTGAAATGGCTGCAGCCAATCTCCAAAAAGCACAATACGCTAAAAATGCATTTAAGGAGAATGGAATTGAGGTTGTCTTCGATGGTCATTCCTTTAACGAATTTGTTATTAAGTTAAATAAACCTGTTAAAGAAGTAAACAATGCTTTAATGGCAAAAGGAATTATTGGTGGTTATGATCTTGGCCGTAACTACTCAGATCTAGAAAACCATATGCTAGTTGCAGTGACAGAACTTAGAACGAAGGAAGAAATCGATACTCTTGTGAAAGAATTGGGGGATTTAAATGCATAATCAAGACCAGCCGCTTATTTTTGAAGTTAGCACACCAGGTCGTGTAGGATATAGCCTCCCAGAGATGGATGTACCGGAATTAGATATAAATAGCCTCGTTCCAGAAGGCTATCTAAGGGATGAGGCGCCTGGATTACCAGAAGTTTCAGAACTAGATATTATGCGCCATTACACTGCTCTTTCAAATAGAAACCATGGCCTTGATTCAGGATTTTATCCACTTGGCTCATGTACAATGAAATACAATCCAAAAATTAATGAAAATGTTGCACGTTTTAATGGCTTTGCACACTTACATCCACTTCAAGATGAAAGCACTGTTCAAGGTGCTCTTGAACTTCTATATGATCTTCAGCAGCATCTAAAAGAGATTACTGGAATGGATGAAGTAACCCTACAGCCTGCTGCAGGTGCACATGGTGAATGGACTGGATTAATGTTAATCCGTGCTTTCCATGAAGCTAACGGCGATATGAAACGTACAAAGGTTATTGTTCCAGACTCAGCTCACGGAACAAACCCAGCTTCAGCAGCAATTGCAGGATTTGATATTATTACAGTAAAATCAACTGAAAAAGGCTTTGTTGACCTTGAAGATTTAAAACGAGTTGTTGGTGATGATACAGCAGCATTAATGTTGACAAATCCAAATACAGTTGGACTATTTGAAGAAAATATTCTTGAAGTAGCAGAAATTATTCATGCTGCTGGTGGTAAAGTATACTATGATGGAGCAAACTTGAATGCTGTTATGTCTAAGGCTCGCCCTGGAGATATGGGATTTGATGTTGTGCACTTAAACTTACACAAAACATTTACCGGCCCTCACGGTGGCGGAGGCCCAGGTTCTGGCCCTGTTGGAGTAAAAGCTGATTTAATTCCTTTCCTTCCAAAACCAATAATTACGAAGAGTGGCGAAGAATATGTACTAGATTATAACCGCCCACAGTCAATTGGTCGGGTTAAACCTTATTATGGTAACTTTAGTATCAATGTTCGTGCATACACTTACATTCGTTCGATGGGACCAGATGGCTTAAGAGAAGTTACTGAGTTCGCTGTGTTAAATGCAAACTACATGATGAGAAGATTACAGGCACACTATGACCTGCCATTTGATCAGCATTGTAAGCATGAATTTGTACTTAGTGGAAAACGTCAGAAAAAATTAGGTGTTCGCACCCTTGATGTTGCAAAACGACTTTTAGACTTTGGCTATCATCCACCAACCATTTACTTCCCATTGATTGTGGAAGAATGTATCATGATTGAGCCTACTGAAACAGAATCAAAAGAAACTCTTGATTCTTTCTGTGATATCATGATTAAAATTGCTAAGGAAGCACAAGAAAATCCTAAAGTCGTTCAAGAAGCTCCGCATTCAACAGTTGTGGGCCGATTGGACGAAACAACAGCTGCTCGTAAGCCAATTTTACGTTTTCAAAAAAATTAATATTCAAATAGAAAGCGCTCATTCAATTTAATTGAATGAGCGCTTTTGTATTAGAGATTTTTTTCCTTATTTCTTTGTTTTGACTTTACCTGTCCAGCCTTTAAACCCACCCTGCAGATGTGTAAGATCTTTATAGCCTCTGCGATATAGGAATTGGGCGGCACGACCGCTGCGCATCCCGCTCTGGCAATAAAGGTACACTGGTAAATCAGGGCGAATTTCTTTCATGCGCATTTTTAGTTGGGACATTGGAATATTTCTTGAGCCAAGAATATGTCCTGCTTCAAATTCATTAGGCTCCCTGACATCAATCAGTTGTGCCTTCCGATAACCTGCACGAAACTCCTCTTCTTTAACTGTTTTAACGATTTTTCGCTGGTAAAGCCAATTAAAGGTGATATAGAGGGCAAATGCGACGATGATGATTAGTAATGTATAGAGTGAACTCAAATTCCTCTTGCTCCTTTCAGCTGTGTTT
>DATFAH010000463.1:0-3724 GCA_035254805.1 Caryophanales bacterium
AACTGAATCATCAGTTAGGCCATTTTTCTGTCTTATTCGTGGTTTTTCAATGTACCATTCTTTTTCTTGTAATAGTAAATTGGTAGACCGATTGCTGTTAGAAAAATACCAATTCCAGCGTTCATTGGTTGTGTGATCAACGTATTTAATACGATGTATATACCGCCAATAATCGCGACTAGCGGAATCACTGGATATAATGGAACTTTATATGGTCTTTCTAATTCTGGTTCGCGTTTTCTTAGGATGAAAACGGCGATAAATACCATGATGTAGAACCACCAAATTACAAATACGAGCATATCTGTTAATTGGTTAAATTGTCCTGAGAAAATCATGATAATAGAAATGATTAGAGTTAGAATTCCACCTGCTACAGGGATGCTGTTTTTGTTTAATTTACGGAATGCTCCGCTAAATGGCAATTCGTTATTAAGTGCCATTGTATAAGGAATACGAATACCAGTCATTGTATAACCGTTGATGGTTCCGAATACAGATACTAAAATACCGATCGTAATGAATTTACCGCCAAAATTGCCAAAAATGATGTTTGCTACATCAGATGCTGGTGTAGCAGTCGCTGCAAGCATAGATGCAGGCATGACGAAAAGGTAAGCAACGTTAATTAATAAATACACGGCCATAACGCCAGTTAATCCGAAAACAATTGCTTTTGGTAAATCTCTTTTAGGATTTTTCATTTCGCCGGCAATGTTCCCAACATGGATCCAACCATCATAGGCGAACATAGTAGCAACGATACCTGAACCGAGGCTAGTTAATAGCGGGTGATGTTCTGGGCTAAATGGAAGTAAGCTAAACTGAACATCGCCATCGTGAAGTAAACCGAAAATAATAATCAGAATTAATGGTACAAGCTTAGCAATTGTCGTAACAGATTGTAGAGATCCTGCTGTTTTGGCACCTAAGAAGTTCATTGCCATGATAAATGCCGCTGCGGCAATCCCGACAGGAATGATGATTCCATTGTCTGCTCCGAATAGGTTTGCTACTTGTGTTGCAAAAATGATTGATAAAGCCGCGATATTAGCTGGAAAATAAATGATGGTTTGCGCCCATCCTAATAAATATCCAGCTAATGGTCCGTAGGCTCTTCTAAGGTAAACGACCATACCACCTGTTTGCGGAATAGAAGCTGATAATTCAGCAGCTGTTAATCCACCGCTGATGGTGATTAAACCACCGATTACCCAAGCAAGTAGTCCTAGGCCAGCTGTTTCGGTTGCACCATAAACTGCTTCAGGTTTAAAGAAAACGCCTGAACCAATAACGGTTCCCATAACAATGGTTAAGGCAGTGAAAAACGATATTTCTTTTTTTAATGATGTCTGTGTTCCCATAAAAGCCTCCTTGATAGGCGGTTAATTCCAAGATGAATTAGAAAGCTCTTTCTAGTTCTTAAAAGGAATGTCTAGTTTTTTTGATAATTGCTCTAACATGTCTTTTGTCATACGATCTAAATCATACTCTGGATCGAAATCCCACTCTACTTTTGCACAAGATGCATCTAAACTGTCCGGCCAAGAGTTAGCGATACCTTGACGAACAGGATCAATATCATATCCCATTTCAAATTCAGGAATGAATTTTTTAATAGAAAAAGCAATTTCTTCAGGTTCAAAAGTCATCGCAGTAATGTTAAATGCGTTACGATGTTTTAATCTTGATGGATCAGCTTCCATTAATTTTATTATTGCTTCAATAGCATCAGGCATATACATCATATCCATGTATGTTCCTTTGCCAATGAATGATGAGTATTTCTTGTTTTTAAGTGCTTCGTAGTAGATGTCTACTGCGTAATCTGTTGTTCCGCCGCCTGGTAGTGTTTTATAAGAGATAAGACCAGGGAAACGAACACCGCGAGTATCTACGCCAAATTTAGTGAAGTAGTAGTCACATAGTAATTCTCCAGCTACTTTTGTAACACCGTACATAGTTGTAGGACGTTGCAAAGTATCTTGGGGAGTATTTTCAGCTGGTGTTCCAGGTCCGAATGATCCAATTGAGCTTGGTGTGAAGAATTTAAGATTTAGTTCACGAGCCACTTCAAGTGCGTTAACAAGTCCACCCATGTTTAAGTTCCAAGCTAATTGAGGTTTTGCTTCAGCAACAGCTGATAGTAATGCTGCTAAATGGATTAAAGTATCCACTTCATATTTTTTCGCAATAGTAAGCATTGCTTCGTAATCCATAACATCTAGGATTTCAAAAGGGCCACCTTCAACAGCTGGATTGCCATCAATATGACGAATGTCTGTAGCGATAACATTATCTTTTCCGTATTTATCGCGAAGACGCAATGTTAATTCCGAACCGATTTGGCCTAAACAACCAGTGATAAGAACTTTTTTCATGATAAAAACCTCCTGAATCTTAACTTGATGTGATTAGATGATTCCTAACTCTTTACCTACTTTTTCATACACGGAAAGAACTTCATCAAGCATTTCTTTTGTATGTGAAGCAGTAGGCATATTTCTTACACGGCCAGTTCCTCTTGGTACAGTAGGGAAGGTGATTGATTTAGCATAAACGCCACTCTCCATTAGGCGGCGAGAAAATTGTTGTGTTAGGGTTTCTTCACCGATGATACATGGTGTTATTGGTGTTTCAGAATGTCCGATATCAAAGCCAAGGTTTTTCAAGCCTTCTTTTAAATACTTACCATTTTCCCAAAGCTCATCAACTTTTTCGGTAGATTCAGTCATAATATTGATTGCTTCAATACATGCAGCAGAATCGCCTGGTGTTAAAGAAGTTGAGAATAGGAATGGACGGGCACGAACTTTTAGCCAGTCAATCATTTGTTGTGTACCAGCAACATATCCGCCGACAACACCGATTGCTTTTGAAAGGGTTCCGATTTGGAAATCAATTTTATCAGAAAGACCGAAATGTTTAACTGTGCCAGCACCTTGACCCATGACGCCTGAACCATGTGCATCATCCACATAAGTAATTAAGCCGAATTCTTCAGCGATTTCAACAATTTCCGGAAGTTTAGCAACGTCTCCATCCATGGAGAACACACCATCAGTGATGTACATAACTTTTTCGTATAATCCGCTTTCAGTAGCCTCTTTTGCTACACGGCGCAGATCATCCATGTCCTGGTGTTTAGCACGAAGGATTTTCGCACCAGATAGACGGCAGCCATCGATGATCGAAGCGTGGTTTAGTTCATCAGAAATAATTGCATCTTTTTTTGTCATAACAGCAGAAATTGCACCCATGTTACAGTTAAAACCAGATTGGAAAGCGATCGCAGCTTCTGTATGTTTGAATTCTGCGATTGTTTTTTCTAAGCGATTATGGATATCTAATGTTCCGTTAATCGTACGAACGGCACCAGCGCCAACTCCATATTGTTTAATGGCTTCAATGGCTTTTTCTTTCAATCTATCATTGTTTGCAAGACCAAGGTAGTTGTTAGATGACATATTAATAAGCAATTTACCATTGATCATAATTTGAGGGCCGTTTGGTCCTTCTAAAGTATCGATCACATTATATAGGCCTTTATCACGCAACTCTTTTAGTTGAGGCGTTAAAAAATCTTCTAAAACTTTGTTAGCCAAGGTTCATTCCCCCTTAAATAAAAATGGATTATTTCCCTATAAAACTTTTGCATATTTTAACGGCTAAAAAAAGTGTAACCGCTTTCGATTTGGATCAAACTTTATATGTTATGCTTTTA
>DATFAH010000464.1:0-2714 GCA_035254805.1 Caryophanales bacterium
CGGAATATGATTTTTCTTGGAATAATCGACTCTTGCCCGTTCGGTCTTTTTGCCTAATTTGATAAACATTAACTTTCCCATTGATGTCTCTCACCTGATATAGAGTATACTGTTCCTGGTTGATTGGCAAAATATACCCCATTTTCATCCTCCTCGTAATAGTTTTTTTATGAAGCCAAAAAGAATCCTTTTTGAAGAGTAATAGTTTTGTTATGATTAACAGGTCATATCATAGTAAACGAGGAAACGATCATGAACACAGCACTTTACAGAAATGAATTGCTTCAATTAAATCAACTTCATAGAGATCAATTTCAAAAAATATATCAAGCTGGAAAAAATGGAGAACTTTTTTGCAACGTATGTAAAGAGAATGTCCGCCTTTATCTTGGAATTAATAAAAGCCCTTACTTTTTCCATACACGAACACCGGAAAAATCCTGCCAAACCTCCGAGACACATGCCAATTCAAATGTAAGCGAACAAACTTATATTGAACGAAATGGATTTCGGATCCCACAAGGTCGAATCATTATCGAAGCAGCAAAAGTCGACGAATCCTTTAAACAAACGAAGTCCATTGATATAAGGACACCTTTTAAAGAAAACACTTCCAATAAAACCCTTTTAATAGAAGAAAATGGTATGTCATTGGATACCTCTCAAGCAGCGGCTGTTCAAGAAATAGAAGGAGCTTTACTCGTTTTAGCGGGAGCAGGTAGTGGCAAAACTCGTGTTTTAACAGCTAGAACTGCCAATATACTTTCCGCCAAAAATATTGATCCAAAATCAATTATGCTCGTGACCTTTACATCAAAGGCTGCTTCTGAAATGAAGAAAAGATTGCAAGCCTTCGGACAGATAGAAAATAAGACCATCCAGCAGCTCGTTACTGGTACATTTCATAGTATTTTTTATCGGATTCTTTTATTCCACCAACCACAAAAATGGTCTTCCGAAAGGCTATTGAAAAAGGAATGGCAACGGAGTCAAATTTTGAAGGATGCAGGGAAAGAATTAGATTTATCTGAAAAGGAATTTGCATTTGATTTAGCTCTCCAGCAAATCAGCTACTGGAAGAACACGCTTTTACAACCAGATGAAATAAAACCTGAATCAGAATGGGAAGAAAAAACGGCCTTTTTATTTAAGTGGTATGAAGAATTTAAAACACAAAAGGGGCTCTTTGACTTTGATGATATGCTCATTGGCTGTTACCAGATGTTTACTTCTTACCCAGCCTTGTTGGAGCAATACCAAAATCGATTTCAGTATTTTCTAATTGATGAATTTCAGGATATCAATAAGGTACAGTACGAGCTTATTAAGCTTCTTTCCAAAAAAAGCATGAATGTATGTGCGGTTGGGGATGACGACCAGTCGATTTATTCTTTTAGAGGAAGTGATCCTAGCTTTCTCCTTGATTTTGAAAAAGATTTTCCTCTGGCTACTGTGATCACACTTGAGCAAAATTACCGTTCATCACATGAAATTATCACAACTGCGAATCAGATTATTTCGATAAATAAACAGAGAAGACCAAAGAAAATGAAAGCACAATTCCAAAGCGATCACCGCCCTGTTCTCTTTTTCCCATACGATGAGGAGGAAGAAGCAACGATGATTATTACAGATTTACAAGAGCGAATCGCTAGTGGTGCCAAACCATCTGAATTTGCCATCTTGTATCGAACCAATGCCAGTTCACGTGCCATCTTTGAACGATTAGCAAGCTCGAATTTGCCTTTTAAAATTGATTATGATACGGAAAGCTTTTATGAAAGACGCACAGTAAAGAGCCTTTTATCCTTTCTACAGATTAGCCAGAATGAAGATAACCAGGTGGCCATTTCCGATATTTTGGCACCATTATTTTTAAAACAATCTGCACTTCAAGACATAAAAGCACTAAGCATCCTTCATGATTGCAGTTATCTCGAGGCTATGCATCATCTTAAAACAGGGCATGCTTTCCAGGAAAAGAAATTGAAAAAAGTGGTCCAGTTGATCCGAACATTAAAATATGCCTCCCCTCTATCTGCCATTGAAACGATTGAAAAGGAGTTTGGATTCCAAGACTTCTTGAAGAAAAGAGGAAATGAAGCAAACAAGTTGGAAAGAGGGTCTGATGATGTTAAGGATCTTAAAGTGGCGGCA
Source organism: Caryophanales bacterium (assembly GCA_035254805.1). GTDB lineage: Bacteria > Bacillota > Bacilli > Bacillales > Cytobacillaceae > JAUZPL01. The sequence continues at coordinate 2,158 of DATFAH010000464.1, forward strand.
AGGAATTTTGATTCCATTGATGCCTTTCTTGCACATACGAAACATATGTCAGCGATGATTAAAGAAGTGAAAAATTTTGGTAAACATTTTCATGACGTCATTACATTAAGCACGATCCACCGTGCGAAGGGTTTAGAATATTCTTCGGTGTATGTTTTAGGTGCTGTTGATGGAAGCCTTCCACACGATTTCGCTTTAGATAGTTACCGCAATGGCGATTCTTCTCCCCTTGAGGAAGAAAGAAGACTCCTGTATGTGGCCATTACTAGAGCAAAAGAGCAACTTTTCCTGTCAATCCCACAAAATCGAAGGGGAAAAAAAACGAACCTTTCTCGTTTCCTGACACCGTTAAAAAAATATTTAAAATAAATGAAAGAAGACCTGTTTCCTTACTGGAAATAGGTCTTTCTTCGATTATTTTTTATTCATCATCTGTGCAATGGTATTGAAATCAAGTTGCTTGCCATCCTTGATAATTGATTGAACAATCTTATCCTCCAATTCTTTATTAACTGGTTTATTCGCAATTTGTGATACCCTTCGAATGACATTGCGAA
>DATFAH010000465.1:0-4719 GCA_035254805.1 Caryophanales bacterium
GTACAGTTGATAAAGAAGAAAATACGAATATGATCAATCAATTTTTAGCTGAAAATTCCCAATTTGAAGGGGATCCAACTTTTAAAGACCGAATGCCTGAGGCCGTTCAACCTTTTATTACAGAATTTGAACTGCAAATTTTTCCGCAGGATTTTGGTTCTGACGGATTTTATATAGCTGCTTTTAGAAAGAAGGTGTAACAGTTGGAACTTAAATCTACAACTGAGACGAACACATCAATCGATAATAGAAATAAGCCATCCATTTATTCTGTAGAATTACCTGAATTAAAGGAATGGCTCACTAAAAATGGGGAAAAGCCATTTAGGGCTGAACAAATTTATGATTGGCTTTATAAAAAGAGGATTTCTTCGTTTGATGAGATGAGTAATCTTTCAAAAGGATTAAGGGACAAGATCTCCCAACAATTTCAAATCACTACTTTAAAAACGGTTATTAAACAGGAATCAACAGATGGTACGATTAAATTTTTATTTGAACTCCATGATGGATATTCTATTGAAACTGTTTTAATGCGACATGAATATGGGAATTCCGTTTGTGTCACCACGCAAGTAGGATGTAGGATGGGGTGTACCTTTTGTGCCTCAACATTAGGCGGTTTAAAACGCCACTTAGAAGCAGGGGAAATTGTTGCTCAGGTCGTTAAAGTCCAACAGTCATTGGATGAAACCGAGGAACGTGTAAGTTCAATTGTAATTATGGGTATCGGGGAACCGCTGGATAATTATGATAATATGCTTTCCTTCTTAAAAATTATGAATCATGACAAGGGTTTAAATATTGGGGCACGGCATATTACGGTTTCAACAAGCGGAATTGTCCCGAGGATCTATGACTTTGCAGATGAAAATACCCAGATAAATTTTGCCATTTCACTTCATGCACCTAATACCGAGCTTAGATCAAGGTTAATGCCAGTAAATAAGGCATATAAACTAGATGACTTAATGGAGGCTGTAAGGTATTATATCGATAAGACTGGTAGAAGAATTAGCTTCGAATACGGTCTTTTCGGTGGGGTAAATGATACGATTGATCACGCAAAAGAATTAGCCAAACTCTTAAAAGGGATAAAGTGTCATGTGAACCTGATCCCTGTGAACTATGTACCTGAACGAGATTATGTTCGAACACCGAGAAATCAGATTTTTGAGTTTGAAAAGGAATTAGCGAATCATGGAATTAATGTAACCATTCGCCGAGAGCACGGTCATGATATAGATGCAGCATGTGGACAACTTCGTGCAAAGGAGCGGAAAGAAGAGACGAGGTGAAAGAATGAAAGCTGTATATATGACAGATCAAGGGAAAATTAGGCACCATAATGAAGATTGTGGTGGGATTTTCAAAAACCTTGACGGAGATTTCCTTGCAATCGTGGCAGATGGCATGGGTGGACACCGTGCAGGTGATGTAGCTAGTGAAATGACTGTTCTTGAACTTAAGAACCAATGGGAAAATACTTCAGGGATTCAAACTGCTGAAAAAGCAGAAGGTTGGCTTCTTGACCATGTCCTAACAGTGAACAAAATTTTATTCGAGCATGCCAAAAATAATAGTGATTGTGATGGAATGGGAACAACCATTGTTGCAGCCATCAGTACCGAATCTTTTGCAACAATCGGAAATATCGGTGATAGCCGTTGTTATTTATTAAATGAAACTGGCTTTAAACAATTAACAGACGACCATTCTCTTGTTAATGAACTTGTTAGATTTGGGCAAATTTCTAAGGAAGATGCTGAACATCATCCACGTAAAAATGTTTTGCTTCGTGCTCTTGGAACAGAAGAGAATGTAGAAATGGACATCAAAACGATTATTTTTGAAGAAGACGACTGTTTGTTATTATGCTCTGATGGACTTTCTAACAAAGTAAGTGAACAGGAAATGAATGATATTCTCGCAAACGCTGATGAATTATTGCAAAAAGCTGAAACGCTTATTTCACTAGCCAATCAATATGGCGGTGAAGATAATATTACCCTTGCAATTGTACAGTTTGCTAAAAACAATGAGGGTGATGAATGATGCTAATTGGAAAAAGAATTAATGGCCGTTACAAAATATTAGATATGATCGGCGGAGGAGGCATGGCAAATGTTTATTTAGCCCATGATATGATCCTCGACCGTGATGTTGCCGTCAAGATGCTTAGGTTAGATTTAACGAATGATGAAGAGTTTATCCGTCGTTTTCATCGGGAAGCACAATCTGCAACAAGCCTAAATCATCCAAATATTGTTAATATTTATGATGTAGGGGAAGAAAAAGATCTCTATTATATTGTTATGGAATTTGTTGATGGTCAAACATTAAAACAATACATACAGAGTCACTCACCACTTAGAGTGGAAGAAGCAGTTAGCATCATGAGTGAATTAACTTCAGCGATTGCCCATGCCCATCAAAATCATATCGTTCACCGTGATATTAAACCACATAATATTTTGATTGATCGAAATGGCAAAGTAAAGATTACAGATTTCGGAATAGCGATGGCGTTGAGTTCGACGAGTATTACCCAAACAAATTCTGTGCTTGGCACTGTCCATTATTTATCGCCTGAACAAGCACGTGGTGGAATGGCAAATAAAAAGTCAGATATTTATTCACTTGGGATTGTCATGTTTGAATTGTTAACTGGAAGGCTGCCATTTTCAGGAGAATCGGCTGTATCAATCGCCCTAAAACATCTGCAGTCTGAAACACCATCTGTGAGAAGGTGGAACCCGAGTATTCCACAAAGTGTTGAGAACATTGTTTTAAAAGCTACTGCAAAGGATCCTTTCCATCGCTATAAGAATGTCGAAGAGATGGGTGAAGATATAAGGACCGCCCTTATACCACAACGATTACATGAACCGAAATTTATGATTCCGATTGACAATGATGCGACAAAGGCAATCCCAATCATTACAAATGATCATCCACTACAAAATTTAGATGAAACGATGGTCCATCAGCATCATGAAAAAATGAGCCCCAATGGTAAAGATTCGAGTAAAAACGGGAAGGATAAGAAAAAACGAAAAAAATGGCCAATCATTTTAATTTCGTCTTTTGTAACCTTAGTCATTCTTGGTCTGCTTGTTGTTTTTGCTTTGCCGGGTTGGCTTGAACCAAAGGAAATTCAAGTTCCTGATGTCAGTGGCAAAAACTTAGATGATGCGGTAGCCGTTTTAGTCTCGAAAGGATTCAAAATTGGGGAAACAAAAGAAGTTACAGATGATGAAGTGAAAAAAGGGAAAATCATTAGAACAAGCCCAGAAGCAGGAACAACGGCTAATGAAGGCTCTAAAATTGACATTTATAAAAGTGCAGGAAAAGAGAAATTTACACTTTTAAATTATATAGGTCGTCAATATTATGATATATATCCGATGTTGAAAAACAAAAACTTCAAAGATATTGTCAAAAATGACGTTTTTGATGACAGTGAACCTGGCACGATTGTGAAGCAGGACCCTCCTGAAGATGCAAAAGTTACACCTGAATCAACGACTTTAGTATTTGATGTCAGCAAAGGACCGGAGAAAATCATATTAAAGGACTTAACACAATATACCGAAAAAGCGGCCCAGGATTATGCCGAAATGTATGGGCTAACAATTGATACAAGTAAGCAGGAATATAATGAAACGATCCCAGCAGGTATGATCATTTCGCAATCACCTAATGCTGGAACAGAAATGCAAAAAGGCGATAAAGTGACCGTGACGATTTCAAAAGGGAAAGAAGCGAAACCGCCAAAAACATATAAGAAGGAAATTACCATTCCATATGATCCGGCTGCATCTGGAAAGGCCCAGGAAGTAAAAATTTATATTGAAGATATGAACCATAGTATTACCGAGTTATTTGATACCACCTATATGATCCAGAACATCAAGAAAACGATTGAGCTAACGATTCAAGAAGGTCAAAAAGGAGAATATAAAGTGGTGAGGGATAACAAAGTATTTATCGATGAATTTGTCGATTACAATCAAGCGGAATGATAAGGTATGAATTCAATCGGGCAAGGAGTGTAGCTTAGGAATGCCTGAAGCAAAAATCGTAAAAGCATTAAGTGGATTTTATTATGTACTTCACCAAAATAAATTAATTCAGTGTCGTGGTCGTGGGGTTTTCAGGAAAAATAAAATATCCCCCTTAGTTGGTGATGAAGTTGTTTTCCAAGCAGAAAATGATCAAGAGGGATATATTCTTGAAATCAAGGAGCGTACCAATGAGTTAGTGCGGCCGCCAATTGCCAATGTTGATCAGGCTATCCTTGTTTTTTCGGCTGCTCGGCCTAATTTTAGTACCATTTTATTAGACCGATTTCTTGTACTGGTCGAATTTAATCATATTCATCCGTTAATTTGTATAACAAAATGGGATTTAGTGAATAAGGATGAAAAACAAGCAATTGAACAATATGCACAAAATTACCGGAACGCTGGGTATGAAGTTATCCTAACTTCTTCTGAAAAAGAGATTGGAATTCAGCAGCTATTGCCCCATTTAGAAAATAAAATTTCTGTTTTTGCAGGACAATCTGGAGTTGGAAAATCTTCTTTATTGAATACGTTAAAACCAGACCTTGAACTCAAAACAAATGATATATCAACACATCTTGGCAGAGGGAAACACACGACAAGGCATGTGGAATTAATTGGTGTGGGAAATGGTTTGGTAGCAGATACACCA
>DATFAH010000466.1:0-3045 GCA_035254805.1 Caryophanales bacterium
TTCACGAATACGTCGGGTGATTAACTGATTATATTGACTACCAAAATCGAGAACCACAATCATTTCTTGCTTACCTGTCAAGGTATACACCTCTTTCCAAAATTTCATAAAATTAGTTTTTACTCCAATTTAAAAAAATAACAAAAAAACTAGAATTCCCCTCTCAACATAAATCAAGAAGGCAGAATTCTAGTTTGATTGCATCATTACTTGCAGAATTTCTGCCTTCATAGTCAGGTCATTTAAGGCAACCCGGTAGAGACTCTCGAACCATATTATCGAGGATATATGAAGGTTAACGAACCATATTGAATTTAAATCATATTGTAACAATAGGTCGTTTTTCTGGTCAAGCAATTGTCATTTTGATTAAATTTTCCCACAATTCCCGGACTTCCTTCCAGCTTCCCTTTTGCAGGTTTTGATTATAAACCATCTGCTCATAATAGGCAGTCAGCTCCGTCATATCTTTTGTGGAAAAATAATCATCCACATAATCCGCGTAGCCCCTTAATGTCTGATTCTTTTTGCGCTTAATCCCATATCGGTCTAGCTGTTTCAGCAATGTAAGGTATGCCGCCCCAAGTACTTGATCATCTTTTTTGTAGCGATAGCAGATCAGCAAATAACGGGGTATCCATTTCCCACGGATTTCATACAAAAAAGCGATCGCAACCCCTATCAGAACCAATCCTAAAAGGATCCACTTCCATTGGTTTTTCAAAAATAATTTTGTGTTGAGCCACAAGAGTTTTATATCAAAGGATTTGTTCGCCCGAGGAGACTTATCAGCATCCTCCAATTGATTTAGCCTTGGATCCTTTTTCGGTATTTCGGGAACAGGAGTTTGACTGCTGCTTGTTGAAGGATTTACGTGCGGATAAGCAATTTCCACATTATTCGTAAATCCCTTCGTTGGTTCAAACGGCACCCAGCCTTGATTTGGGAAAAATACTTCTACCCATGAATGGGCATTGTTATTCGTAATTTGATAGATCCGCTCCGTTTCATTTTCGAATTCCTTAAAATTCCCGCCAGTGAAACCTTTAACCCAGCGCGTGGGAATACCGAGCGTTCTTAGCATAACCGCCATTGAAGTAGAAAAATTATCACAATAACCTCGTTTTGTTTCAAACAGAAATTGATCGACATAATCATCATTTTTCCCAGGAACTGCGACGTTTTTTTGATCATACGTAAAGTCGATCCTGCCAAAATAGCTTTCAATGGCCTTCGCCTTATCAAACCAATTTGTCTTACCAGCTGTAATTTCTTCTGCTAATTGTTTTATACGAGGCGGTAAATCCTTGGGAAGCCTAGTATACCGTTCAAAGTTCTGGCTCATCATCTCAAAATCAAAATCTGTCGTTTTAGCCAGGTCCTCTGATTTATATTTTGGAACCTCAAAGAAAATATGATATCCACTAGGGGAAACTGGATTTTGCTCATTATCAAAGCTTTCTATTTTTTCAGAATTGGTATCGATTCTAAGTTTTTGCGGCCCATCGATCGCAGTTATTCCTGCTGGGTACACGAGATAATTTTTTCGATAATATGAATAGATTCTAGCATTTTTCAATGTTTTTGAAACCGTATTAGGAATCGAAAAGACAGGGACAAGTTCGCTCGGAGTAAAAGTAATTGGTGTAGAACCAGATGCCATCCAGCCTTTTCCAGTATACTTATCCTTTGTTTCTACCTTCCAATATTGTTTATCCTGTGCGACCACTTTAAACACAACGGTGTTATCACCAACAAACGGGCCGCCTAAATGGGTGTCATTTTCACCGTAGCCGATTTTTCCGACCCCGCCCGCATCACCATCTTTTGCTGATTTAAAGTAGGAAACAGGATCGGGCCAGATTGGGGCAGCTTTCGGAGCAGCATAACCAATCAGCACACTCAAAAGGAGCATACCACTTAATGGGATCATCCATTTCTTTGTATCAGACGTTTCTTTTTTTACATCTCTCTTTCCCAAAATACGGTAATACGTTAGCATTCCCATCATGGCAAATCCACAAATTACCGTTCGAATGATGGCTGTCTTTGCACTATAAGGGGTGAATGCATCTAAAACCGTGATATAAACTAATGTCATCAAGAAAAAGACAAAAATCCGCTGCCTCCGCAAAATCCAATAATGAATTAAATAAGCCATCATCCAAAGCAGGATAAAGAACAAAAAAGTTCGAAACTCATCGGATAACTGGTCCCAATTTCGCGTAAAAATAAACTTTATATCGCTAAAAAAGGAGGCCCACCACTTTCCAACAAACAGATAATTTAGCGAAAGCAATATATAGATGATTTTAATAACAAATTGCAGCCTCCACTTAATTTGGAAATATGAGCCAAGAAAACAAATAAGTAGAAAAATGACAAAAACTTCGATATGGCCCATATCGGTTAATTGTTCAAGCGGTCTAAGCCATTCCCATAACAGCAGGAAGCTAAAAATATAAAGCAAAATGACGGAAAGATCTCTTTTTCTGATCATATCCTCACCTCCGAAAAGGCGGATTCAAAATGACCTTCATGGATCAAAATTATCCTTACCCCCCGGGCAAATGCCGTTGATTTCAATGATCGTTCCACTTTGGTCGGCATTTCCTCCTCCCCTTTTAGAAGAAAAATGGTCACAGATCCATTTTTTTGCCCCAAAAAACTGGCCTTTTCCACAAGCTCTGTTGTTAGTTGGGCGGTCACAAGCATAAGGGATACACTTTGCTGATTCAACTGTTTCAGATCAAGCACTTTGTCTAAGCTCCTATTTCCTTTTGGCTGAATTTTAGCTAAATGGTAAAATAGCTGCTGGAGCTGCCGATCCCCTCCTCTTATCGAAAACGAGGCTCTTTCCTCGTTATTTGTTAAAAATCCGGTTTGTGCCCCCTTTTTTATAATGGCCCGAAGTAATGATGCGGTAAATGAAACGATTGGCTCAAAATGCGGATCCGGAACACAGTCCATCACAACTAAAACATCATGGGATTGTCTTTGTTCAAACTCTTTTGTCATAATATCATTCCGTTTAGCCGTTGCCTT
>DATFAH010000467.1:0-11452 GCA_035254805.1 Caryophanales bacterium
GATAAAACCTAATCTCTGGCGGGTAAAAGAAAAATATTCAGCTTCATGGACAGATAATCATATTAAAAATCCAGGATCTTAAAAAATAATAGAAAATTAGGACTTTTTAAACAATGACAAATTATGTATGATCAAATCATACATAATTTTTTTAGGGGGTTGACAAACAAATGGACAAGCGATTTAAAATTGCGCATAGGGAAGCCTTAATAGGAGTCATCCTAGTTATCAACAATTTTATTTGGTGGTATGGATTTGCCTATGGGCTAGGGTCAGAAAAGGTTGAGAAATATACATATATTTTTGGTCTGCCAGCATGGTTTTTTTATAGCTGCATTGTCGGGTTTGTCGTCATGGTCATTCTCATTATTGTTGTTGTGAAGTTCTTTTTTAAGGATATTCCCTTTGAAGATGGGGAGGGGGATCGCAAATGAATTGGGCCGTTATTTCACCTTTACTTATTTTCCTCGTCATTATTTTTGCAGTTGGATTTTGGTCAAACAAATTTGTCATTAAATCCAATTCATTCTTGCAGGAATACTTTTTAGGCGAACGCCAGCTTGGTGGATTTATCCTGGCAATGACGATGGTGGCGACATATGGAAGTGCCAGCAGTTTTATCGGTGGCCCAGGGGTTGCCTATACTCAAGGATTAGGATGGGTCTTGCTGGCAACGGCCCAGCTTTCAACCGGTTATTTTGTTTTAATGGTATTAGGGAAAAAGTTTGCGATAGTTGCCCGTCAGTATGAGGCCATTACTTTAATTGATTTTCTAAAAGAACGTTACAAAAGTAAAGCAGTTGTCCTCATTTCAGCGGCTAGCATTATTATTTTTCTTTTTTCATCGATGACCGCCCAGTGGGTAGGTGGAGCCCGGCTCATTGAATCCTTAACAGGTTTGTCTTATACGAGCGCTTTAATTATCTTTGTAGTTTCCGTTCTCGTTTTTGTCATTGTGGGCGGCTTTCGGGCGGTAGCATTGACAGATGCTGTGCAAGGTGTGGTTATGTTTTTAGGAACACTGATCCTTCTGCTTGCCACTATCAAAGCAGGTGGAGGAATTCCCAAAATTATCTCCAGCCTAGCAGCAGAAAATCCTAACTTGATTAGTCCTTTTGGAGCGGAACGCAGTTTAACTCCTACATATGTCTCCTCTTTTTGGATTTTAGTTGGAATAGGTGTGGTTGGTCTCCCGCAAATTACCGTCCGGGCAATGTCGTATAAAAATTCAAAGGCGATGCATAATGCAATTATTATTGGAACGTTCGTGGTAGGCTTTATCATGCTTGGCATGCACCTTATTGGTGTATTTGCAAGACCTGTACTTCCTGGTATTAAAATCGGTGACACTGTCATGCCGTTATTATCGATGAAAGTGCTGCCGCCTTTTGCAGCAGGAATTGTTCTTGCCGCACCGATGGCGGCGATTATGTCTACTGTTGATGCCCTGCTCATATTAGTAAGCTCGGCAATCGTAAAGGATGTGTATTTAAACTATATAAAACCCCATGCAAGTATGGGTCACATCAAGAAGGTTAGTTTTAGTGTAACGGCTGTTGTCGGGATCATCGTCATTTTTCTTGCTTTGAGTCCGCCTGATTTAATCGTTTGGTTGAACCTCTTTTCATTCGGCGGCTTAGAGTCTGTGTTTATTTGGCCAGTCATTTTTGGCCTTTATTGGAGTAAGGGAAATAAACAGGGGGCGATAACATCCATGATCGTGGGAATGGGTTCTTATATTATTTTTGACCGATTTTATCCGAATGCCTTTGGAATGCATACAGTCGTCATGCCTATTTTGCTTTCCTTCGTTGGATTTGTGTTGGTTAGCTTAATAACCTATCGAAAACCAAATTTTGATTGACACAATTGTTTTGAGGAAATATTCTGGAAATAATAAAAATAGAACAGAGCGGATGATCGTTGTAGGAGAGTGTGAATGTCACCACCGAATGAGCAAGTTTCAAAAAGACCCTTGAAACCACTATACTCGCATAAGGGCAACTAGGCAATCGCCTTCGCTAAGGAATGGCGCTAGCCAAGTTTTCTTTAGGGAAAAGTTTCTCTTGTGTAAATAAAAAGTGCTATTAAAAAATGGTTGACAGGGGAGCGGTTGAGCCGTTAATCTGAAACTGTCAAATATTGAATATTATGCGAATGATGGTTGTGGGAGAGTGTGAAAATATACCACCGAAGGAGCAAGTTCCAAAAAGGCCCTTGGAACTAATCTCTCAGGTAGACGTACTACAACTGGACGCACCTCTGGAGAGAGCGTTATGGAACGCCACCAAAGGGGTAACTTTTCTTATATGAAAGTTAAACTCTCAGGTAAAAGGACAGAGAAGGGGATGGATTGTTACATTACCTTTCTCTGCCCTTTTTTTGTGCAAAAAGGTAATGTAACAATGATTTGGCAACAGATTTTATGGAAAATCGAGCAACAAGAATATCAATAACTTCAAGGAGGGCCTTATAATGAGTTTGCTCTATAATGATTTAGCTATTTTTAATGTAATTCAAAAGGAAAGTGAAAGACAGCAGCAAACCTTGGAGCTAATTGCATCAGAGAATTTTGTAAGCCCAGAAGTATTAGAAGCGATGGGTAGTGTACTAACAAATAAATATGCTGAAGGGTATCCTCAGAAAAGATACTACGGCGGATGTGAGTTTATCGATGTAGCTGAACAAATGGCGATTGAACGCTTAACAAGGCTATTTGATGTAAACTATGCCAATGTACAGCCACATTCAGGGGCGCAGGCAAACCTTGCTGTTTTTTATGCTCTGCTTGAGCCTGGTGATAAAGTGATGGGGATGGACTTATCCCATGGCGGTCATTTAACACACGGAAGTCCCGTCAACATTTCAGGGAAATGGTTTGAAACAGTTCCCTATGGAGTAAGAGAGGATAATCATCTAATTGATTACGACAACCTTGAGGCGATCGCCAAATGGGAAAAGCCGAAATTGATTATTGCTGGGACAAGTGCTTACCCAAGAAAAATTAATTTTGCCCGTTTCAAGGAAATTGCCGATAAAGTGGGTGCCAAACTGATGGTCGATATGTCACATATTGCGGGACTCGTTGCCGCAGGCCTGCACCCATCACCTATTCCCTATGCAGATGTGGTCACAAGCTCAACACATAAGACATTAAGAGGACCGCGCGGCGGCATCATCCTATCCAATCATGAAGAGATCATCAAAGAAGTCAATAAAGCAGTTTTTCCAGGGATTCAAGATGGCCCGCTTGCAAACATGATTGCTGCGAAGGCAGTTGCTTTTAATGAGGCCTTGCAGCCAAACTTTAAAAAATATTCCAAACAAATTATTGAAAATGCCCAATCACTTAAAGAGGTATTGCAGGGAGAAGGAGCAGTTCTGATCTCAGGTGGTACGGATAATCACATGGTATTAGTGGATGTAAGGCCATGGGGATTAACGGGAAAAGATGCAGAAATGCTGTTGGAAAGAGCACGAATTACCGTTAATAAAAATACCATTCCAAACGATCCAGAAAGCCCAATGGTGACAAGTGGAATCCGGATGGGGACAGCCGCGTTAACGACACGTGGAATGAAACAAGAAGAGATGGTGCAAATTGCAAAAGTGATTGCAGCAGTCCTAAAAAGCAAAGGGGACCTGTATGTAATGGAATTGGCGAAAGAAAAGATAAAGACCATTTGTGATCGGTATCCATTGTTTCAACGGCATCAAGCTGTTATGTAATATAGCGCCCTACGGCGAACTCATGTAAATAAAGGGGGATTTTACAATGGAAAAGAATTATGATGTTGTCATTATTGGTGGCGGAACGGGCGGCTATGTTGCGGCCTTACGTGCATCCCAACTTGGTCTAAAAGCTGCCGTAATAGAAAAGGGTAAACTTGGAGGTACATGCCTTCATGCCGGTTGTATCCCAAGTAAAGCTTTATTAAGAAGCGCAGAAATCTATACGAATACAAAACACGCAGCAGAATTTGGCGTCATTGCTAAAGAAGTGGGACTTGATTTTTCAAGGGTTCAAGCACGTAAAGGTGAAATTATTGATCGCTTATTCAAAGGCATCCAGCATTTAATGAAAAAGGGAAAAATTGATGTTTTCGAAGGAACAGGAAGAATAACAGAATCAAAAGATATTTTTGTCGAAATGAATAACGGGGAAGAAGAAACGCTTACAACAAAGAACATTTTAATTGCAACAGGTTCTCGTCCTCGAACACTTCCAGGTTTAGATGTGGATGGCATGTATGTCATGACCTCAGATGAGGCATTGGCGATGGAGAAGCTGCCAGAGTCCATTATTATTGTCGGCGGTGGTGTCATTGGGATGGAATGGGCCTCCATGCTAATTGATTTTGGCCTAGAAGTCACGGTACTTGAGTATGCGGACCGTATTTTACCAACGGAAGATAAAGATGTTTCAAAAGAAATTACGCGCCTTATGAAGAAAAAAGGCGTCAAAATTGTAACGAGTGCTAAGGTGCTTTCTGAAACATTAGAAAAAGGTGAAGGTGTAACGATTAAAGCGGAGTATAAAGGGAAGGAAGTAGCCTATACGGCAGAAAAACTTCTAGTCTCTGTTGGCCGCTTATCCAATATTGAAGGTGTCGGCCTTGAAAACACGGCGGCAGCGGTCGAGCGTGGGGTTGTAAAAGTAAATGAATCTTATCAAACTGCTGAACCAAATGTGTACGCGATTGGTGATGTTATTGGCGGACTTCAGCTAGCCCACGTTGCATCACATGAAGGAATCATTGCAGTAGAACATATGGCTGGTGAGGAAACAAAATCGCTTGATCCTTCTCTAGTTTCTAAATGTATTTATTGTAGCCCAGAAGTAGCTAGTGTCGGATTTACAGAAGATGAGGCAAAGGAAAAAGGCTACCAAGTGAAGGTTGGCAAATTCTCCTTCCGTGCAATCGGTAAAGCTCTTGTTTTTGGAGAATCAGATGGATTTGTTAAGCTTGTTGTGGATGAAGCAACCAATAAGTTGTTAGGAGCACATTTGGTCGGACCACACGTAACGGATATGATCACAGAAGCAGGACTTGCCCGCGTATTAGATGCAACAGCGATGGATATTGCACATACGATCCACCCACACCCAACACTATCTGAAGCAGTTGGGGAAGCAGCATTAGCCGTTTTTGGGAAAGAACTTCACGCTTAAGAACAGTTTTTTTGGGCCCGCCGTTAATAGGTGGGTTCTTTTTCTATTTGGTAAGGGGTTTTTTTGAGGTTTGGTTATGAGGGGACAAAACGCGTACCATGAGGCGCGAACACTCCAGAAACGCTCGATTGTGTTAATCAACCATGGATTTACTTCTTTTAATCCCGTTCCCCATTATATTAATAGGAAAAAAGGCATTTATATGGTATAATTAGCAAAAAATATAAATATTTTCAAACACTGTTGGCCCCTTTAATGAGGGAAAAAAATAGATTTGGGTTATTTTATTTTAAAAATAAATTGCATGATCAGTTGGTTGGATTAGCGGAGCTTTGTACATAACCGTTTTAGGAGTGGAAGGATGATTAATTTTATTCGGCGAACAGCGGAAAATCTCTTCTCAGGATATTTTGCCATTGTAATGGCTACAGGGGCATTGTCCATTGCTTCCCATTTGCTTCTAATGGAGCCTATTTCAAAGGGATTGTTGTATTTTAATGTGGTCGCATACATTTTACTATGGTTTTTTACCATCTTCCGTTTGATTAATTATTTTCCTCGAATGATAGCCGATTTGACAAGCCACCAAAAAGGGCCAGGCTTTTTTACTTTGGTAGCAGGGACGTGTATGTTTGGCAGTCAACTAATCGTCGTGGCGAATAAACCAAATATTGCTTTCATCTTATGGATTGTTGGAATTCTGTTATGGTCGATCGTGATGTATACTTTTTTTACAGCCGTTACAGTAGGGAAGAACAAGCCAACGATGGCAGAAGGGATTAACGGGGCATGGTTGATTGCTGCAGTTGCCACACAGTCTATATCGGTTCTTGGTACATTGCTTTCAGCCCATATTAGTAATGGAAGGGATATCATTTTATTTTATACATTATGTATGTTTTTGCTGGGCTGTATGCTTTATTTAAATATCATAACGCTTATTTTTTATCGATTTACCTTTTTAAAGTTTAGATATGCCGCTCTAACTCCACCATATTGGATCAATATGGGAGCAGTAGCAATTGCCACATTAGCAGGATCGAACCTTATGCTTCATGCAAAAAATTGGCCGTTCCTAGTTGATCTGCTGCCATTTTTAAAAGGTTTTACATTGTTTTTCTGGATAACAGGGACATGGTGGATTCCATTACTATTTATTTTGATGGTGTGGAAGCATTTTTATCACCATGCCCCGTTGAAGTATGATCCGAATTTTTGGGGCATGGCGTTCCCACTTGCGATGTATACAACCTGTACCTTTCAGCTTTCCAAAGCATTATCACTGCCATTTCTTATGTTGATTCCAAAAATAATGGTATTTATCGCAATGGGAGCGTGGGTCTTCATTTTTTTAGGCCTTGTTCACCATCTATACCTTGATATAAAAAATAATGGAGAATGATCAAAAAACTAACCCAAATCGGTTAGCTTTAATCATATTTTGACCAGACTACTATTTTATCAAGGAGAATCGAAAGTAAAATTCCCATCAATAAGCCATTGCTGATAAGAGGCCGAATCGATAACGGAAAACTGGAAAATAAATTCGGCGATAAATTCATAATACATACGCCCAATAAAACCGGAATAGCTACTCGATAAATGGTTTTGGAATTAAAATCAAAATCCTTTAGTCCTTTTAATGTTGTCCCGAACATTTGAATATAAGCAACAAATAATACCGCGTTCCCAACGGTAATGGGCATGGACGCTAAAAAGGATCCAAATGGAGAAATAATACCTAACAATGTCACGAATCCCCCGGCAAGGATAAAAGGCTTCCTATCTAGAATTCGGGTGCTCTCTAAAAAACCAATGGATGAAGTATAGGTGGCAAACGGAACTAAGCCAAAAAGAGCAGTAAGACAGCCATAGAAACCAGTGATGATAAGAGAATTTCTTGTCTGTCCTTTTGATACAGTTCTTTTGTATAAACTTTCCGCAGCAAAAATAGACGTAAAACTATTCGATAAGTTAAGTAATCCTGCGATAAAGCCAGCGATCACAATCCCAATTTCAAAATTAGGCCTGCCTAATGGAAATAAAGTAATCTGTGAGAAGGCGGCACTTTTAGCAGGTTCATTTGCACCAAAAAGAAGAACATAAAAAATCCATCCGATAAAAATTCCGATTAGTATGGCAAAATTGCTTATCAAGCCTTTTCCTTTCATGCTAATCAAAATTACAAGGAAGACAATTAATAAAGAAAATAACGTGACTGGAATATCCATGGTCCCTTTATCCGTTACTTTAATCATCCCTTTAAAAAAGATAAAAGCAAGCTGAATGGATAAGAGAAATAGATAAACGGTCATTACCATCGGGGTAAATAATTTTTGGACTAAATGAACCAAATTGAAAGTGCTTAGCAAAATAATGACGATGTTAGATAATAAGATGCCGGTTGCCAAGCCGCCGCCAAGCGTTGTATAGCTAATTCCAACAGATGGTGCAGTGGCACTCAATCCAATGATCAATCCCCACCATAGACCGCCGTGACCTTCCATTAAGGAAAAACGATGTCCAACTATTCCTTGTAAAATACAGGCACTACCTGTAAGGATAAAGGAAATTCTCATCGTAACAGCAATAATCTCAGGGGATAAGTGAAAGGCCATTCCAATGGAAATCGGAACAACGAAGGTATTTGCAAAAATAAAAAATAGCCATTGAAGCGCTGCAGGTAGCGTCGTAGATGTCATGATTTTCCTCATTGTATGGTACCTCTCACTTATTCATTAATTATAAGGTTTGAATAGCTAATTCAACATTAATTTCAAGAACTCTAGTTAAGAATGGGAATTTTTCCTTCATCATATCGAATTCTGCGCCAGAAGTAAGGAAGTTGGCAGTTCCCTCCACTCTAAAGCCTGCGCCCATTCCAAATGTACCTTGAACGTCTTTGCTTCCGACAGTAATCTTAACCTTATTATTTTCCTTCATATCGCCCTCTATGCTGTACATTCCAGCAGCAGGGATAAGGATTTTTCCGTCCTCGGTTACATTAATATAGGAATTCCATGTATTTACAACATGGGCCTCATTATTTGAACAAGACACGATGGAAGTGGCTCCTTCATGACTGATGACTTCCATGAATTTTTCTGTAAGCACTGTATAGCTCCTCCTCTAAAAAATAGTAATATAATGAAACCCGGCCTTTATGTGGTCGAGAAATATAAACATAAAATAAGAGTGAATGTGAAAGTCACTCCTATGTTATTTTACGCCAATGATGTCTGAGGGACAAGGGAACATAAATTGTATTTATCAGCTTGATATGTTAGAAATAAATCAAATAAATTTATAAACGAGGTAGCCTAATGGACAAATCGACTTATATAACCCTTGATGGGATAGATCTAGCAAATTTAGTAAAGAAAAAAGAAGTATCACCTGAAGAATTGGTAAATGCAGCGTTTGATCGCTTGGATGAGGTAAATCCAGCGTTAAATGCAGTCATTCGCACAAGAAAAGAAAGAGCAACGGCAGAAATACAACAGCTTCAAATCGATGAGCAGCTATTTGCAGGGGTTCCGATCGTGTTAAAGGATATCTCCCAAGCGGTCGAAGGGGAACATTTAACTTCAGGATCAAAACTATTTATCGACAATAGGGCAAGAAGAGATTCCAATTTTGTTGCCCGTCTGCGAAAAGCTGGTTTTTTGTTTATTGGGCATTCAAATACACCTGAATTTGGGCTAAAAAATATAACTGAACCTGAAATCCATGGGACTACTAAAAATCCATGGAATCTCGATTATTCACCAGGCGGTTCAAGCGGCGGTTCAGCTGCCAGTATTGCAGCAGGGATTGTTCCGATTGCAGGGGCTAGTGATGGCGGGGGCTCGATAAGAATTCCGGCATCATTTACAGGTTTATTTGGCCTCAAGCCAACAAGAGGAAGGACACCTGTAGGGCCTGGAGTAGGGCGCCAGTGGCAAGGGGCAGCGATTGATTTCGCGCTGACTCGCTCTGTCCGCGATAGTGCAGCCCTTTTGGATGTGCTACAAACGATTCAGCCTGAAGCAGCATTCCAAACACCGCTTTTTGAAAGAGGCTATCTAAATGAAATCAATCGACAGCCGAGTCGAAAATATCGGATTGCCTATACAACCGTTTCCCCTGTCGGAACCCCTGTGAGTGAGGAAGCGAAGCTTGCCGTTTATAAAACGGTAAAATGGCTGGAGGCGCAAGGTCATATTGTAGAGGAGAAGGAGAATACTGTAGATGGACTCCGATTAATGGAAAACTACTATATCATGAACTCAGGCGAGATGGCAGGAATGGTCGATTCCATTGAAAAACTCCTGGGAAGAGCCATCACCGTTCATGACATGGAAATCGTTGCCTGGGTGTTAACCGTTGCAGGTAAATATGTTACAGCAGCGGAATTTACCCAAAGCATTGCAGAATGGGATGTGGCGGCCGCTATAATGGCAGAGTTTCATCAAACCTATGATTTGTATATAACCCCAGCAACGGCAAGTGCTGCACCAAAAGTAAGCGAGTTAACCCATACGGAAAGGGAAATCGCTGAATTGCTGAAGGTTGGAGAACTAACCAAAACAGAACAGCAAAGACTAGTATACGATATGTTCGAGGCCAGCTTAACCTACACACCTTTTACACAATTAGCAAATCTAACAGGGCAACCCGCCATGAGTGTCCCTGTTCATGTAACCACAAAAGGCCTGCCGCTCGGTGTTCAAGTCATGGCACCAAAGGGCAAGGAACAATGGCTCCTCCAGCTTGCCAATCAAATGGAAAGTTCAGATTTATGGGTTGGGATGAAAGGGAATCCGTTTTTTATGTAATAGAATCAATCAGTTACAGCCCGGTTCGGGCGAATAAACTCCACCGGATTTCAAATAAAAAAGTTGGATTTCGAATAAAAAAGTCAAATCACGAATAAAAACTGAGAATCACGAATAAAAAAGTCAAATTTCGAATAAATTATCAAATCCAATAGAAAAAGGTGCCCCTAAGTTTAACCATGGGGCACCTTCTTCTATATCATTATGCTCTTTGTTCAAAAAGCTGGGCAATACCGATTACTACCTTTGTGGCCTTAATCATGTTATCGACTGAAGCGAATTCAAACTTACCGTGGAAGTTTTCACCGCCGGTAAAAATATTCGGTGTTGGCAGTCCCATATAAGAAAGCTGAGAGCCGTCAGTGCCGCCGCGGATTGGTTTGATAATTGGCTTAATATCCATACTTTCCATTACTTCTTGGGCAATATCAACGATTTCTTTGACAGGCTCGATTTTTTCTCTCATATTAAAATATTGATCCTTTAATTCAAGGGTCAAATTCTCTTCACCATATTTTCCTTTAAATTCGTTAACAAGGATTTCCATCGTTGCTTTTCTGCCGTTAAAGCTTTCTCTGTCAAAATCTCTAATAATATAATTGAGTTTTGTTTCTTCAACATCTCCATTAAAGGAAAGCAAATGGTAGAATCCTTCATATCCGTCTGTGTGTTCTGGCGCTTCCTCAACGGGTATCCTACGATTGAATTCCATCGCAATCTTTGTGGAATTGATCATTTTATTTTTTGCAGATCCCGGGTGAATGTTCCGGCCTTTGATGGTGATTTTGGCGGAAGCAGCGTTAAAGCTTTCGTACTCTAATTCGCCAAGTGGGCCTCCATCAACAGTGTATGCATACTTGGCATTAAAGGCAGCAACGTCAAATTTATGTGGTCCTCTTCCAATCTCTTCATCTGGTGTGAAAGCTACTCTGATTTTTCCATGCTTAATTTCAGGATGCTCGAGCAAATATGCCATAGCCGTCATAATTTCAGCTATTCCTGCTTTATTGTCCGCACCGAGCAAGGTAGTCCCGTCTGTTGTAATCAATGTCTGGCCTTTATATTCCGGTAATTGTGGGAAATCCTTTGTCGTCATGACAATATGTAAGGAATCGTTTAAAACAATATCATTACCATCATAGTTCTCAATGATTTGCGGGTTTACATTTTTGCCAGTAAAATCTGTGGCTGTATCCATATGGGCTAAAAATCCAATTGTTGGCACTTCTTTTTCTGTGTTGGCAGGAAGTGTGGCCATGACATAGCCAAATTCATCCATTGTTACCGCTTCCATGCCAATGGATTTTAACTCCTCAACTAGCATTTTGCCAAGTGTTAACTGTCCTGTTGTAGATGGGCATGTATCATTGTTTTCATTTGATTGTGTATCTATTTTTACATAAGAAGTGAATCGTTCAATGATTTCTTTTTTCACTAATCATTCATCTCCTAAAATAATTAT